>NZ_JBHWYY010000106.1:0-10436 GCF_042728595.1 Isoptericola sp. NPDC060185
CGCACGTTCTGAGCGCTCAGAACGTGCGCAACCACCTGTTCGGCACGACGGCCGGTGGCGCCCCCTCCCGCGGGGCGCCCGCGTCCGGCAGACTGCGCCTCATGAGCGACCAGCCCGCCGCGCCGAAGCCCGGGACCAGCGACGTCACCGGCCGTGCTCCGCACGAGCCCCCGCACGGCGACCTGCACGCGCAGACCGTGCCGCCCGTCGCGATACCGCCCGTCGCCGCGGCGCCCGTCCCGCGACGGCAGGTGGTGTCGTGGGCGATGTGGGACTGGGCGACCCAGCCCTTCAACACGGTGATCGTCACGTTCGTCTTCACGGCGCTGTACCTCACGAGCGACGCGTTCCTGCGGCCGGAGGTGGCAGCGCTGCCCGATGGCGACCCGGTGCGCGAGCGGGCGCTCGCGGGGCTCAGCAGCGGGCTCGGGCTGTGGATCACGATCGGCGGGATCCTCGTCGCGCTGCTGGCCCCGGTGCTGGGCAGGCGCGCGGACGTCGAGGGGCGGCGCAAGGCGTGGGTCGGCGGCGCGACGCTGGTGATGGTGCTGAGCATGGCCGCGCTGTTCGCCGTCCGCGCCGACCCGGTGTGGTTCGTGCTCGGCGCCGCGCTCGTGTCCCTCGGCAGCGTCGCGAGCGAGATCGCCGGGGTGAACTACAACGCGATGCTCGTGCAGGTCTCCACGCGCGCCACCGTGGGCCGGGTCTCCGGCCTCGGGTGGGGGCTCGGGTACCTGGGCGGCATCGTGGCGCTCGTCCTCGTGGTGGTGGCGAAGACGTTCGACTGGTGGGGCATGCCCACCGGCGACGGCCTCGCCTACCGGGTCATCGCGCTCGGCTGCGCCGTGTGGGCGGTGGCCTTCGCCTGGCCGCTGTTCCGCTACGTGCCCGAGGCGCCGCCCGCGGACGACCGCCCCCGCGTGGGCTTCTTCGCCGGCTACGTCGTGCTGGTGCGCGACGTGCAGGCCCTGTACCGCCACGAGCGGCCGACCTTCTGGTTCCTGCTCGCCAGCGCCGTCTACCGCGACGGGCTGTCCGCCGTGTTCACGTTCGGCGCGATCATCGCCGCCGTCTCGTTCCGCTTCAGCGACGACGCCGTGATCGCGTTCGGCATCGCCGCCAACCTGCTCGCCGGGCTCAGCACCATCGCGTCCGGGCGCCTCGACGACCGGTTCGGGCCGCGCGCAGTGATCATCGGCTCCCTCACGGGGCTCGTCGTGTGCGGTCTCCTGGTCGTCGCCCTGCACCCGGCCGGCGCCGTGGTGTTCTGGGTGGCCGGCCTGGCGCTGACCTGCTTCGTCGGGCCGGCGCAGGCCGCGTCCCGCTCGCTGCTGGCCCGCGTGGCCCCCGCCGGCCGGGAGTCGGAGATCTTCGGGCTCTACGCCACGACGGGGCGCGCCGTGTCGTTCCTCGCCCCGTCGATGTGGACGATCCTCATCGCGATCACCGGCGCGACCATCTGGGGCACGCTCGGCATCGTCCTGGTGATCCTCGTCGGGCTGGTGCTCATGCTCAAGGTGACGGTGGGCCGTCGGGAGCCTGCGCCGCCCGCCGCCGCGCCGACGCGCTCCTGATCTCGGCGGCCACGGCGTCCAGGTCGGCCAGGGGCGCCAGGTGGCGCAGCTTCTCGGGGTTGATCACGCCGTGGATCGTCGTGATGCGGCCGTCGGAGACCTGGAGCGCGTAGACGCCGATGACGCCGCCGCCCACCGTGTCGTCGGCGTAGGCGACCATCCCCGGGCCGCCGTTGACGACGGCCATCTCCAGGCGCGCCGGCGCGCCCCGCCTGGCGAAGCCGGACAGCAGCCGCGCCACGGCGACGTTCCCCGACACCGGGCGCGAGACGGCGAGCCCCGTGGGCACCTTGCCGCCGCCGTCGCCGGTAAGCGCCACGTCGTCGGCGAGCAGCTCCACGAGGGCGTCCACGTCGCCCAGCTCGGTCGCCGCGATGAACCGCCGCACCAGCTCCTCGGCGTGCGGGTCCGGCCGGCCGGCGCGTCCCTCGGGGACGTCGTCCTGCCGGGCCGCGACGCGACGCCGCGCCCGCGACGCGAGCTGCCTCGCGGCGAGCTCGGTGGTGCCGATCACCTGCGCGGACTCGCGGTGCGGGTAGCCGAAGACGTCGTGCAGCAGGAAGGCGGCCCGCTCGGCCGGGGTGAGGGTCTCCAGGAGCACCAGGAATGCGGTGGACAGGTCGTCGGCGAGCTCCGCGTGCGCGGCGGCCTCCCGCCCGGCCGAGCCGGCGGCCACGACGTCGCCCACGAGCGGCTCGGGCACCCACTCGCCCACGTACGACTCGCGCCGCACCCGCGCCGAGCGCAGCACGTCCAGCGCGATCCGCGTCGCCACCGTGGTCGTGTACGCGGCGGGGTTGAGCACCTCGTCGTCGACGGTGCCCGCGGGCGCGACGCGCAGCAGGGCCTCCTGCGCCACGTCCTCGGCCTCCGTCACGCTGCCGAGCATCCGGTACGCGGCGCCGAACGCGACCCGCCGCAGGTCCTCCAGGTCCGCCGGGGCGGTGGCGGGGCGTCCGGTGCGTCGTCGCGGGGAGCTGTCCGTGCGGGGCATGCCGCCCATCCTTCCCGGGACGGTCGTTCCGTCCCCGCAGGGTCGACGGCGCGGCGCCGCCCGACGTGACACGCCACCCCGGAGTCAGGGCCCGAGACCCGGCCCGCGACCGGGTGCGGCGGCGCGCCGCGCGCCCCAGCATGGGCCCATGGGAGACGTCGAGGACTACCTGACCACGCTGTCCGGCCCGGAGCGCGAGGCCGTGGCCCGGGTGTACGAGCGGGCCCGCGCGCTCGTGCCCGACGTCGAGGAGGGCCGCAGCTACGGCATGCCGGCGCTGCGCTACCGCGGCAGCCCGCTCGTCAGCGCCATGGTCACGCGCACGCACGTCGGCCTGTACCCGTTCAGCCCGGACGTGGTCGCGGCGCTCGCGGGCGACCTGCGCGGGTTCCGTAGCACCAAGGGCTCGATCTCCTTCCAGCCGGACGCGCCGCTTCCGGACGACGTGGTCGACCGCCTCGTGCTCGCCCGGCGGGACGAGATCGACGCCGCTCGGGCCCGCTGAGCCCCCTGGCTCAGGCCGGGGGCACGTTGACGTTGCCGCGGAACAGGTTCTGCGGGTCGTAGCGCCGCTTGACGTCCCGCAGCCGGTCCCACGTGGCACCCGGGTAGGCGGCACGCGCGGTGTCGAGGCCGCCGTCGAGCGCGAAGTTCACGTAGGCGCCGTCCGCCTGGCGCAGACGGTCGGCGAGCGCGTCGACCCACGGCGTGTACCCGGCGGCGGTGGCCGCGTCGGGGGCGACGGCGGCGACGTTGCCGACCAGCCGCGCCTGGCGGTGTGCGAACGCGGTGGCGTCGGTGGGCACGTCGGACACGGCGCCGCCGAGCACCCGCAGCTGCGCGGCGCGCATCAGGGCGTCGGAGTCCTGGAGCTCGCCGAGCAGGTGCGCGGCCGCGGCCTCGTCGACGCCGTCGGCGAAGAACGTGCGCCCGGTCGCGACGACGGGGCCGCCCGCCGGCCCACCCTCGAGCAAGCTGGGGTAGGCCGCCGGCCGCACGCCGTCGAGCAGCGCGCCGCCGGCCCGCGCGGCGACGTCGCGCAGGGGGGCCAGCGCGGCGTCGGCGTCCTCGGGCGCCCCCGACCAGCAGACGTTCGCCATCACGACCAGCCGCCCGTGCCACTCGGCGGGGATCATGGGCATCGGCGGCGCGGGCATCACCATGACGATCGCGGTCAGCCCGGCCGGGGCGGCGTCGGCGGCCGCGAGCACCCCGGCGACGCTCCCGGGCGTGGCGGGCAGGAGCATGACGCCGCCCACCACCTGCGACACCTCGTGCAGCGCGAACCGGAACCGCGTCACGACGCCGAAGTTGCCGCCGCCGCCGCGCAGCGCCCAGAAGAGGTCGGGCTCGTGCTCGGCGTCGGTGCGGACCACCTCGCCGTCGGCGGTCACGACCTCGGCGCCCAGCAGGCTGTCGATCGTCATGCCGAGGGAGCGGGACAGCAGCCCGACGCCGCCGCCGAGGGTGATCCCGCCGACGCCCACCGTCCCGGTGTCGCCGAACGGGGTGGCGAGGCCGTGCTCGCCCGCGGCGCCCGAGTAAGCGCCGGCGGTGATCCCGCCGCCCGCCCACGCGGTGCGGCCCTCGACGTCCAGCTCGAGGCCGTCCAGGGCCCGCAGGTCGAGGGTGAGGGCGCCGTCGCCCGTGCCGAGGCCGTACACGGAGTGACCGCCGGAGCGAACCGACACCTCTGCGCCGGCGTCGCGCGCGAACCGCACGGCGGCGGCGACGGCAGCCGTGTCGGAGGGCCGCACGATCGCGGCCGGACGGTGCTCCACCCCGCCGGGCTCGATCGCCCGGGCGGCGGCGTACCCGTCGTCGTGGGGCGCGACCACGACTGCATCGCCGCCCAGGGCGGCGCGGAGATCGTCGGCGGACAGGCCGGCGGGGGACGTGGGGGGAATCGAGGGCGTGGACATCAGGTCTCCCGGGCAGACGGTGGGTGTCCGGGTCGCCGCGGCGGCCCGGTGCTGCGGACGTGCGGGGTGGTGCCGACGGTCGTGCTGTCCGCGACCGCCAACGGGTCGTGCCGGCGGTCGCGCGACGGGCGTGCAGGGTGGTGACCGTGCGCGCGCGTGATCCTCATCGGGCAGCATCCCCCAGACCTGACGGGGTGGCGAGGGAATTCGTGACGGCATCCTCCGGCGCACGACGCGGCGCACTGTCGGGTGCACGGGACGGGGCGGGCCGCGTGCGCCCGGCCAGCGCCGTCGCCACGAGCGCGAGCACGGCCGCGAGCGCCAGACAGACGGCGTAGGCCGCCGCGCCGACCCGGTCGTGCAGGGCCCACAGCAAGGCGCCCGTGCCGGTGAGCGCGAGGGCGGACGCGGCCGCGTCGGCCACCTGGAGCACCGACATGGACACGCCCTGCGCGGCCGGGGGCGCGAGCTCGAGGACGAGCAGGTTGAGGGTGGGGAACATCAGGCCCATGCCGAGCCCGCTCAGCACCCAGGGCGCCGCCGCGGCGACCAGGGGCACGCTCGGCAGGACGAGGAGCGCGACGCCCGCGGTGCCCAGCGCGAGGGACGCGCCGCCGAGGCGGAGGAACCCCGCGTGCGACATCCCACCCAGCCCGCGCCCGCGCGCCCACGACCCGGCCGACCACCCGAGGACGTGCAGCGTGAGGACCGCGCCGGCGAACGCCGGGGCCAGACCGCGCTCGCGCGTGAGCGCCAGCGGCAGCAGCACCTGGGCACCCACGAACGCGGCGGCGACGAGCGCCCGCACGAGCACGACCGAGCCCAGGCCGCGGTCGCCACGCAGCACCTGCCCCACGACGTCCCGCCACGCCGCCGCCTCCCCGCTCTCGGCGGCGGGCGGCCCGGCAGGCGGGGAGGACGGCGTGGCCGGCCCGGACCGGCGCCCGGCCGCGAGGGCGGGCCGCAGCGCCAGCAGGGCCGGCACGGCCAGCACGGGCACGGCGAGGAACACCCACCGCCACCCGAGGTACTGCGTGACAGCCCCGGCGAGCAGCGGCCCCACCACCCCCGGCACCACCCACGCGGCGGCGAACCACGCGAAGACCTTCGCCCGGCGCTCCTCGGGGAAGACGCGCGCCACCAGCACGAAGATCGCGACCCCCTCGATGCCGCTGCCCACGCCCTGCAGGGCGCGGCCGACCAGGAGCACCGGCATGCTCGGCGCCAGTCCTGCGACGAGCAGCCCGGCGAGGAACAGGGAGATGCCGGCAAGCAGCGGCGGCGTCGGTCCCCGCCGGTCCGTCCAGCGGCCCGCGACGAGCATCCCCACGACGCCCGCGGCCGAGCCCGCCGCGAAGGCGAGGGTGTACAGCCGCAGCCCGTCGAGCTCGGCGGCCACCGTGGGCATCGCGGTGGCCACGGCGAGCGCCTCGAACGCCCCGAGCGCCACGTACGCCACCATCCCGGCCAGGACCGTCCGCTGCGCGCGCGGCCCCAGGTGCGCGGCGCTCACCCGAGCACGACCTTGCCCACGGTGCGGCGCTCCGCCAGCTCGCGGTGCGCCCGCGCGGCCTCCGCGAACGCCACCCGGTGGGTCAGCACGCGCCACTCGCCCGACGCCGCCCGCTCGAGCGCGCGCTGCTGGTAGGCCCGCAGGTCGCCGAACGCCGGGGCCCCCGGCCCGACGACGGGGCGCACCTCGACCCTGTCGCCGGTGGGGGTGACGGCGCTCGCGGCCACCGGGTTGGGCCGCCCCGAGGCCCAGCCGAGCACCACGAGCCGCCCGCCGGACGACAGGAGGGCGGACGCGTCGCGGGCGGTGTCGCCACCGACGCCGTCGAGGACGACGGTCGCGGCGGGGACCCCGAACCGGGCGAGGGCGGCGCGCGCGTGGTCGGGCCAGGCGGGGTCGAGGACGTCGAGGACGGCGACGTGCCGGCCGCCGTCGGGCACGAGGCCGCGCACGGCGCGGACCTTGCGGGCGCCGCCGGCCAGGGCGACGACGCGGGCCCCGGCCGCCACCGCGGACTGCACGAACAGCGAGCCGAGCCCTCCGGCCGCGCCGGTGACGACCACGACGTCCTCGGCCCCGATCCCCGCGACCTCGAGCGTCATGAGCGCCATCCGCCCCGTGCCGATCATGGCGATCGCCTCGGCGACGCCGAGCCGGTCGGGCAGGCGGTGCAAGGCGGCCTCGGGTGCGACGGCGAGGCGTGCGTACCCGCCGCCGTCGGGAGTGGCGCCGAGGTGTGCCGCCACGCGGGCCTCGAGCCAGGAGTCGTCGACGCCCGGGCCGACGGCGACGACGGTGCCCGCCACCTCCCGCCCCGGGATCGCGGGCAGGCGGGGCAGGGGGAGCGGACCGGCGGCCTCGCCGCGGCGCAGGGTGGCGTCCAGGAGGTGCACGCCGTGGGCCCGGGCGGCGACGAGGACCTGGCCTTGCCCGGGGACCGGGTCGGGGACCTGCTCCAGGACGAGCGTCTCGGGCGGGCCGTAGGTGTGGTGGCGGATGGCGTCCAT
The DNA here is from genome assembly GCF_042728595.1 of Isoptericola sp. NPDC060185. Taxonomy (NCBI): domain Bacteria; kingdom Bacillati; phylum Actinomycetota; class Actinomycetes; order Micrococcales; family Promicromonosporaceae; genus Isoptericola; species Isoptericola sp. NPDC060185. The sequence continues at coordinate 7,011 of NZ_JBHWYY010000106.1, forward strand.
GCGCCCATGCTCGGACCTGAACTATGGTTGAGGTCAACAGGGCGCGGCAAGGAGTGCGGTAGGGGAGAGCGACGGAGGTGCGAGGGTGCCGGAGCAGGTCGCCGAGAAGGTCCCGTGGGACCACGTGGAGCTGACCGTCGGGGAGCTGTCCGCCCGGAGCGGGGTGGCGGTGTCCGCGCTGCACTTCTACGAGCGGCGCGGCCTCATCGCGAGCCGTCGGACGGCGGGCAACCAGCGGCGCTACCGCCGCGACGTGCTGCGCCGCGTCGCCTTCATCCGGGTGTCGCAGCGCGTCGGCATCCCCCTGGCGCGCATCGGTGCGGCGCTCGACACGCTGCCCGCCGACCGCGCCCCGAACGTCCGCGACTGGGCACGGCTGTCGACGGCGTGGCGCAGCGATCTCGACGCCCGCATCGCGCAGCTCGAGCACCTGCGCGACGACCTCACCGACTGCATCGGGTGCGGCTGCCTGTCCCTCAGCCGGTGCGTGCTGGCCAACCCGCACGACGCCCTCGGCGACGACGGGCCGGGACCGCGGCGGCTGCTCACCGGCGGCGTCGCGGACGACCCGGGCACGGACGTGCCGCGCGCGCGGCGCTGACCCGACGGACGACCGGGACGCGGGTCCGGGCGCCGCCGTACCCTCGGGCCATGACACACGTCCTCGTCCTCAACGGTCCCAACCTCGGTCGGCTCGGCGTGCGCGAGCCGGAGATCTACGGCCACGCGTCCATGGCCGACCTCGAGCGCGAGGCGGAGGTGTGGGGGAGTGAGCTCGGGGTGACCGTCGACGTGCGGCAGACGGACGACGAGTCCGAGCTCGTGGGTTGGCTGCACGAGGCCGTCGACGTGCGCGCGCACGTCGTGCTCAACCCGGCGGCGTTCACCCACTACAGCTACGCGCTGCGCGACGCCGCGGCGCAGGTGACGTCGTCGGGCCTGCTGCTGGTCGAGGTGCACCTGTCGAACCCCGCGTCGCGCGAGTCGTTCCGCCACTACTCCGTGGTCGCGGGGATCGCGACGGGCACGGTCGCGGGCTTCGGGTTCGACTCCTACCGGCTCGCGTTGTCGGCCCTGACGCACAAGCTTCAAGGCTGAAGCGCTTGGGCTCAAGGGTCTGAACTTGGGCGGGAACAAGATTCCACTCTTGTGCGGGCGGAATCAACGTCTTAGCCTTGATCCATGATCGTGGTGACGGCGGACCAGCGGGGCAGCACCGGGGCGGGTGACCGCGTGCCCGAGGTGCTGGAGCTCGTGGCCTCCCGGGTCGCCAGGCGGCCCGGCGTCGTCCTGCCCTTCGACCGCACCGTGGGCGACGAGATCCAGGGACTCCTCGAGGCCGACGACGACGGGTCCGCGCTGGCCGTCGACGTCGTCCTCGACCTCGTCCGCGACGGCGGCTGGTCCGTGGGCGTCGGGCTGGGCGCCGTCGGCCGGCCGCTGCCCGCCGCGTCGCGCGCCGCGTCAGGGCCGGCGTTCGTCCGCGCGCGGGAGGCGGTCGAGCGCGCGAAGCGGCGCGGCCGGGGGAGCGTGCCCCTCGCGGTCGTGGGCGACGACGCGGAGCCGCACGCCACCATCGCCCGGGACGCGCAGGCGCTGCTTCACCTCCTGGGAGCGGTCGTCGCGCGCCGCTCCGCCGCCGGGTGGGAGGCGGTCGATACGCTCCTCGCGCAGCGGGGCCCCGCGCCGCAGCGCGCGTCCGCCGCGGCGCTGGGCGTGAGCGAGCAGGCGGTGAGCCAGCGGCTGCGGGCGGCGCTGTGGGCCGAGGACGAGGCGGCCCGGCCGCTGGCGGCGCGCCTCCTGCGCGCGGCGGGGGCGGACCCGGCCGACGGCGGGGGCGAGGACGGCGGGCCGGACGAGGGCCCGGCGCAGGACACGGCGCTGGACACGGAGGAGGTGCGCGGACGGTGAGCTTCGCGATGGTGGCCACGGGCGTCGCGGTGTGGGTCGTCGCGCTCGGGGCGAGCGTGGGTGGCGGCGCGTGGCTGGTGCCGTGGGTGCTGCGGCACGCCGAGGGCGAGCCGCAGGCGGCCGCGGAGGCGGTCGCCGTGCTGCGGGGCGGCACGTGGATCGGTCTCCTGGAGCGCCTGGCCGTCACCGGCTCGCTGCTCGCCGGCTACCCGGAGGGAGTCGCGGTGGTCGTCGCGGTGAAGGGCCTCGGCCGGTTCTCCGAGCTGCGGGAGCACCCGGTGGCCAGCGAGAGGTTCGTCGTCGGCACGCTCGCCTCTCTGGCCTGGTCGGCGGCGCTCGGCATCGCCGGACACGCCGTGCTCGTGGCGCTGTAGAATGCTCTGGGCCCTTTGCGGCCCACCGAACGTCGACATCTGCTCCGTACCCCGACCCCGAGGACGATCAAGAACGTGGCTACCTCCAACGACATCAAGAACGGCACCGTGCTCCGCATCGACGGTCAGCTCTGGTCGATCATCGAGTTCCAGCACGTCAAGCCGGGCAAGGGTGGCGCGTTCGTCCGGACGAAGATGAAGAACGTCCTCTCCGGCAAGGTCGTCGACAAGACCTTCAACGCGGGCATCAAGATCGAGACCGCGAACGTGGACCGCCGCGACTTCCAGTACCTGTACATGGACGGCGCCGACTACGTGTTCATGGATACCGACACGTACGACCAGATCACCGTGCCGGCCGCCACCGTCGGCGACGCGAGCAACTACATGCTCGAGGGCATGAACATCATGGTCGCCTCCAACGACGGCACCCCGCTGTACGTCGAGCTGCCGTCGTCCGTGGTCCTGGAGATCACCTACACGGAGCCGGGCCTGCAGGGCGACCGCTCCACCGGCGGCACCAAGCCGGCCACCCTCGAGACGGGCGCGGAGATCCAGGTCCCGCTGTTCCTCGAGCAGGGCACCAAGGTGAAGGTCGACACGCGTGACGGGTCGTACCTCGGCCGCGTGAACGACTGACGGGCGCCTGCTGACATGGGTGCACGCACCAAGGCGCGCAAGCGCGCCGTCGACATCCTCTTCGAGGCCGAGCAGCGCGGGCTGGACCCGCAGGTGCTCGTCGCGGACCGCGTGATCGAGCCGCACACCGAGGCGGCGGTGCCGCAGTACACGGTGGACCTCGTCGAGGGCGTGGTCGCCCACCTCGAGCGCATCGACGAGCTGCTGGCCACCTACTCCCAGGGGTGGACCGTGGAGCGCATGCCCGCGGTCGACCGGGCGCTGCTGCGGATCGGCACGTGGGAGCTGCTCTACAACGACGACGTCCCGGACGCCGTCGCGGTGGACGAGGCGGTCGACCTGGCCGGCCAGCTCTCGACCGACGACTCGCCGTCGTTCGTCAACGGCCTCCTCGGCCGGCTCGTCGACATCAAGCCGACGCTGCTCATCTGAGCGGCCTGCATCGCCGAACAGGCGGTTGCTCCCGGAATGCGGCCCCGAGCGCCGCGATACCGGGAGCAAC
>NZ_JBHWYY010000107.1:0-10260 GCF_042728595.1 Isoptericola sp. NPDC060185
GCCCCCCCCCCCCCCCCGCGGGGTGGTGTCGGGGGTTTGGCCCGTGTTCGGCCCCCTCAACAGGGCCAAACGCCCGCTCACAACGGGGAACCGGGGGCGGGGCGGTACGTGCTCGCGCTCGACAGCGTGACCTACCGATTCGCGGCGCGCACGTTCGCGCTGGAGCACTGGGTGGTGGACCCCGCGACGATCACCCGGACCGCTGCCTCGTCCGACGGCGACGGCGTCGACCTGCCCGTGGACGCGCTGGAGCTGGTCGCCGAGCTGCAACCGCTGCTGGGGATCCCCGACGAACTCGTGGCGACGTACCTGGAGGAGCTGTCCTCGACGCTCGCCGCGGCCTGCGCCAAGCGTGACCGCGAGCTGCGCGGCGCGTCCCCGCAGGTCCCGGAGCTGCTGGCGGCGCTCGCCCCCGACGGGCACCCCGGCGTCGACACCCCGGCCGGCGACGACGACCGGCGCCGCGCTGACGCGTTCCAGGCCACCGAGGCGGCGATGACCGAGGGCCACCCCGGCTTCCTCGCGAACAACGGCCGCATCGGGTTCTCCCTGGACGACTACCTCGCGTACGCGCCGGAGCGCGGCGAGCGGATGCGGCTGGTCTGGCTGGCGGCGCGGCGCGAGCACACCCATCTCGCGCTGGGCGACGGGCTCGCCGAGGCGGGCCTGTACGGCGGCGAGCTGTCCGGCGCCGAGCGGGCCGCGTTCGCCGGGCGGCTCACCGCCCGCGGCCTCGACCCGGCCGAGTACCTGTACCTGCCCGTGCACCCGTGGCAGTGGCAGCACCGGGTGCCGATCACGTTCGCGGCCGACGTCGCGCGCGGCGACCTCGTACCGCTGGGCCCGGGCGCCGACGAGTACCAGCCGCAGCAGTCCATCCGCACGATGTTCAACCGGACGCGCCCGGAGCGGCACTACGTGAAGGTGGCGCTCGCGATCCAGAACATGGGCTTCCTGCGCGGGCTCTCCCCGGCGTACATGCGCGCCACCCCCGACATCAACGACTGGGTGGCCGGCGTCGTCGAGGGGGACCCGACCCTCCGGGCGAGCGGCTTCGGCGTGCTGCGCGAGCGGGCGTCGATCGGCTACACGGGCGACGTCTACCACCGCACCACCCGGCCCAGCGCGCACCGCAAGATGCTCGCCGCGCTCTGGCGGGAGTCGCCCGTACCCCGCACCGCGCCGGGGGAGCGGCTGGCCACCATGGCGAGCCTGCTGCACCGCGACGCCTCGGGCCGCGCGCTCGCGACCGCCCTCGTGCGCTCGTCCGGGATCGCGCCCGAGGCGTGGCTGCGCGCCTACCTCGACGCCTACCTGTACCCGCTGGTGCACTGCCTGCGCGCCCACGACCTGGCCTTCATGCCGCACGGCGAGAACCTTGTCCTCGTGCTGCGCGACGGCGTGGTGCGGCGGGTCTTCATGAAGGACATCGGCGAGGAGGTGGCCGTCCTCGGGCACGGCGCCCTCCCGCCCGGCGTCGAGCGCGTGCGCGCCGCCGTCGACGCCGACGAGAAGGCGCTCGCGGTCTTCACCGACGTCTTCGACGGCGTGCTGCGCCACCTCGCCGGCATCCTCGCCGTCGACGGCGTGCTGCCCGAGGACCGGTTCTGGGCCGTCGTGGCGGACGTCGTGGACCGGCACGACGCCGAGCACCCGGGCCTCGCCGGGCGGGTCGACCTGCGCGTGCCGCGCTTCGCGCACTCGTGCCTCAACCGGCTGCAGCTGCGCAACACGCTGCAGATGGTCGACCTCACCGACCAGTCCGCCTCCCTGCTGTACGCAGGGACGATGGCCAACCCCGTCGCCCGCCCGGGCACCCCGTGAGCCGACCCTTCGAGCTCTTCCGCGACGACCTGGGCGTGCCGCACGTGCGCGCGGGCTCCGAGGCGGACCTCGCGCACGGGCAGGGGTACGTCACCGCCCTGGACCGCGGCTGGCAGCTCGACGTGGACCGCTGGTACGGCGAGGGGCGGCTCGCCGCGCGCGTCGGGCCGGCGGGCCTGGAGTGGGACCGGTTCGCCGTCCGCGTGCGCCTCGCCGACACCACCCGGCGGGTGTGGGAGGCACTCGACGCACCCGAGCGGGACTGGCTGGCGGCCTACGCCGACGGGGTGCAGGCGGGGCTCGACGCCGGCGGCCGGGACTCTCTGGAGCGGGCGGAGCTGGCCCGGGCGCTCGGCGGCGCGCCGCTGCCCGTCGACGAGCCGTGGCACCCGTGGACGCCGGTCGGCACGTTCCTGGTGCACCACGTCCTGTTCAGCGGGTTCCCGCACCTGCTGTGGCGCGAGCACGTGGCGCGCACCCTCGGGCCCACGTCGGGCTCGTCCGCCGTTGCGTGGTGGGGCGGGGAGGACGGCGGGAGTGGGGGGCCGTCGTCGGGGTCCAACGCGTGGGCCCTGCACGGCTCGCGCACCGCGTCGGGCGCGCCGCTGCTCGCGGGCGACCCGCACCGCTTCCTCGAGCTGCCGGGGGTGTACCAGCAGGTCAGGCTGGCGCGGCCCGGGCACGACGTCGTCGGCCTGGCGTTCCCGGGCGTGCCCGGCGTGCTGCACCTGGGGCAGGCCGAGACGGCCGCCGGGTCCGTGGCGTGGGGCATCACCAACGCGATGGCCCACCACGTCGACCTGTTCGTGGAGGGGGACGACGGCGCGGCGGCACACGCCGCGGTCGTCGCGTCGGGCGCCGAGCGCGTCCCCGTGCGCGGCGGCGAGCCGGTCGAGGTGCGGTGGGCGGAGACGCCCCGCGGCCCGCTCGTGACGGACCGGCACAGCCTCCGCTGGCCGGTCCGCGTCACGGCCGACGCCGGGGTGGCCGCCTGGCGGGCGCTCCAAGGTGTGCGGACGGCGCGCGACGTGGCCGCCGCGTTCGCCGGCTGGGTGGACCCGGTGAACCGGGTGCTCGCCGCCGACTCGTCGGGGGAGGTGCTGCGCCTGACCGCCGGCCGCGTGCCGGTCGTGCCGCCCGCCGGGCGGGTCCTCCCGCGGGCCGTCGAGGATGCGCCGCGGTCCGGGCACGCGGGTCAGCAGGCCGAGCCCGAGTGGCTCGAGCTGCCCGCCCCCGCCGCCGTCGTCGACGTCGCCGTGGACGCGAACGAGCGCCCCGACCGGCCGGAGCACGACCTCGGCCTCGCCTACGCCCCGCACCGTGCCGAGCGCGTCCGGGCCCTGCTCGCCGACCCACCGCCGGGCGGCGAGACGGCGTGGTCGCAGGAGCGTGTGCACGCCGACACCCGCGACGGCGGCGCGCCCGGCCTGGTCGCGTGGCTGGCGGGTGCGGAGCTCGGGGCCGGCGCACGGTCGGACGCGGCGCGCGCCCGCGCGGAGCGGCTGCGCGCCTGGGTGGCGGCGGGCGCCCGGACGGACGCCGACGACACGGACGCCGCTCTCTTCTCCCGCTGGCGCGACGCCCTCGTGCGCCGCGTCGCCGCCGACCCGGCCCTCGCCCCGCTCCACGCCCCGCACGGCCTGCCCGCGGTGTTCGCGCCGTGGCTCGACGTCGTCGCGCGCGTGGGCGACGCCCTCGCGGAGATCCTGGCGTCCGGCGTCCTCGACCCCCGGGCCGCCGCGGCGGCGGCGCTCACGGACCTCGGCGACCTCGACGACCTCGACGGGGACGACGCCGTGACCTGGGGCGACCTGCACCGCCTGGCCCCGCTGCACGCGCTGGACCTGGTGCCCGGCGCGACGGCGCCCGTCGTGCCCCGCGTGCCGCTGGGCGGGGCCGGCGACGCCGTCCGCTGCACGGGCGGCGTCCCCGGCGTCACGACGGCCGCCTCGCGCGGCTCCGTGGCCCGGTGGGTGTGGGACCTGGGCGACCGGCGCCGCAGCCGGTGGGGCGTGCCGTTCGGTGCGTCCGGCGACCCGCGCTCCCCGCACTTCGCCGACCAGCACCCGGCGTGGGCCGAGGCCCGCACCACCGTGATCGAGACCGACTGGGCGCGGCTGCGCCCTCAGCCCCTGCCAGTCCCGTCCACCGACCCGACCACCGACCCGACCCTGACCACCGACCCACGGAGAGCCCGATGACCGACGACACCCGACTCCTCACCGGACGCCGCGGCGAGGAGGTGTGGCGCGCGGACCTGCCGGGCGCCGGCACCGTGACCGCGCACGTGCTGGACCCCGTCGCGGACCTCGACGTGCTGCACGCGTGGGTGAACCGCCCGCACGCGGGCTTCTGGGGCCTCGCGGGCCTGAGCCGCGACGACCTGAGCGCCACGTACGCCTTCGTGGACTCGCTGCCCACGCACCACGCCTACCTGGTGCGGTGGGACGGCGAGCCGGTCGTGCTCGTGCAGCTCTACCACCCGGAGGACGACCCGGTCGCGACCGCCTACGACGTGCAGACCGGCGACGTCGGGGTGCACTTCTTCAAGGGGAGCGACGGCCCGGCGGCGCGGTACGGCGTCGCTCCGTGGGACGTCGTCGGGCCCGCGGTGCTCGGCCTCGCGCTGGCGCTGCCGGGCGCCCGCCGGCTGGTGGTGGAGCCGGACGTGCGCAACGAGCGCGCCGTCGCCCGCATGGTCGCCTTCGGCTTCGAGCCCGCCGGCACGGTGGCGTTCGAGTCGCCGCAGGGGCCGAAGGAGGCGGTGCTGGCGTTCCTCGGCCGCGAGCGCGGCGACGCGATCCTGGCGGCTGCTCTCCCGACGGCGGCGGGCGCCACGGGCTGAGCCGTGCGCGGGTCCGGGGCGCTACGCCTGCGGGTCGGCCGGGCGCACGTCCGCCGGCACGGGGCCGGTGGTGGTGCCCGGCACGAGCTCGACGGGCAGCGTGGTGCAGGTCGGGTCGTCGCCCGCCAGCACGCCCAGCACGGCCCGGCCGAGGGCGGCGCCCTTGGCCTGCAGCGGCTGGTGCACGCTGGTGAGCACGTCGGGGGAGAGCCACGGCAGGTCGATCCCGTCGAAGCCGGCGATGGACACGTCGTCGGGCACGCGCAGGCCGAGCTCGCGCGCGGCGATGACGGCGCCCGCGGCGAGCAGGTCGGAGTGCGCGACGATCGCCGTGGGCCGCTCCGTCTCGGGCACCCAGGCGCCGAGGATCTCGGTGGCGGCGTCGCGGCCGTGCTCCACGAGGGACGCGGGCGTCTCCCACGAGATGACCGGCTCCACCTCGTCGCGCACCCCGTCGAGGCGGTGTCGCGTGGAGGTGCGGTCCGCCTGCGCGAGCCGGGCGGCGTCGATGGGACCGGACCGTTCCGCGGCGTCGAGGGGGAGGGTGATCTCGGCGATGCGGGTGTGGCCCAGCTCCTTGAGGTGGCGCACCGCCAGCCCAGTGCCGGCGCGGTCGTCGAGCGCGACGAGCGGCGCGCCCTCGACGCGGCCCCCCTCACCGACGACGACGGGCACGTCGCGGCGCTGCAGGGCCGCCAGCGTCGCGTCGTCGGTGAGCACGCCCCACACGAGCACGGCGACGTCCATCGCGGCGGACTCGATCAGGGGGTCGACGACGGGCGCGGGGGTCGTGGAACCGTCGTCGGCGCGCGGGGGCCCGGGCGTCGCCCCGCGGACGCCGGGGATGAGCAGCACGCCGAGCCCCTCGGTGCCGAGCACGTCGACGAGGCCGTCGAGGACCTTGACCGCCACGGGGTCGCGGAACGCGCGCCCCGGCTGGTCGCCGATCACCACGCCCACGATCCCGGAGCGCCCCGACCGGAGCTGCCGGCCCAGCGGGTTGGGGCCGTGGTAGCCGAGCTCTGCCGCGGCGGCGAGCACCTTGTCGCGGGTCTCGGCGGTGATCGGGCCGGCGCCGGAGAACGCCAGCGAGGCCGTGGAGACCGAGACGCCGGCGAGCGCGGCCACCCGGGCGAGCGTCGGTCGGGCGGCGGGGCTGCGTCCCATGGGGTTCCTTCCGGCGGGGTCGGGGCGTCAGCCTATCGGGGGAACGTGGCGTTCGAATCGATTTGACCAGCGTGGCGGAATCCGGAAGCGTCAGACCGTGACCTCCGCCCGCCCCGCCGCACCGCGGCACGCCGTCCGCGCTGCCTGGGCCGTCTTCACCGTCTTCGTCGTCGCCGGCATCGGGATGGCCACGTGGGCCTCCCGGATCCCCGCCGTCCGCGACGGCCTCGGCTTCGAGGCGGACGAGATGGGCCTGCTCCTGCTCACCGGCTCCATCGGCTCGCTGATCGCGCTGCCGCTCTCCGGCATGATCGCGTCGCGCATCGGCGCCGGCCGCACCTGTGTGTCCTTCGCGGCGCTCGCGACCGCCGGCTTCACCGTCGCGACCCTCGCGGTCGAGGGCGGCAGCCCGCTGTGGGTTGGCGTCGGCCTGTTCCTCGGCGGGATGGGGGTCGGCATCTGGGACGCCGCGATGAACCTGGAGGGGGCGATCGTCGAGCGGCGGCTCGGGCGCTCCGTCATGCCCCGCTTCCACGCGGGGTTCTCGCTCGGCACGGTCGCGGGCGCCGGCGTCGGCGCGCTCGCCGCCCACGGCGGCGTGTCCCTGCCGGTGCACGTCATCAGCGTGATGGTCGTCGACCTGCTGGTGGTCGTGGTGTGCGTGCGCCTCTTCGAGCCGACGGTGGGCGCGGACGCCCCCGCCGAGGGCCTGGTCGCGGACACCCAGGCGGACCCGGCCACCGCGGTCGACACCGGCGGCGGCCACTCGCTGCGCGACACCCTGGCGACCTGGCGCGAGTCGCGCACCCTGCTCGTGGGCCTCGTCGTCCTCGCCGCGGCGCTCACCGAGGGGGCGGCGAACGACTGGGTCAGCCTCGCCGTCGTCGACGGCTTCGGGGCCGCGGAGTCCACCGGGGCGATCGGGCTGGCCGTCTTCCTGTGCGCGATGACGCTGGCCCGGCTCGCCGGCACGTCGCTCATCGACCGGTACGGCCGGGTCACCATGCTGCGGATCTGCGGCTCCGCCGCCCTGGTCGGCGTGGTGGCCTTCGCGCTCGTCCCGTCGCTGTGGGTCGCCCTGGTGGGCGTGGCGATCTGGGGCGCGGGCGCGTCCCTCGGCTTCCCGCTCGGGATGTCGGCCGCGTCCGACGACCCGCGCCGGGCCGCCCTGCGCGTGTCGGTCGTGTCGACCATCGGCTACTCGGCGTTCTTCGTCGGCCCGGCCCTCATCGGCTTCCTCGCCCACCACGTCGGCTACCGCGACGCGCTGCTCGTCCTGGCGGTGCCGATCGCCCTGGGCCTGCTCGTGGCGGGGGCGGCGAAGCCGTTGGACGCCGTGCGCGACCCCGCCTGACCCGCCTGCCGTTCCCGGCCGTGCCCGCGCCGGGCCGGCGAGGGGGGTGAAGTCTCTCGACGGGCGAATGCCTCATCGCTACGATTTCGGTCACCGACGACGGTGACTGGAGTGACGATGGCGAGCGGGTTCATGGAGTGTGCGGCCGCTCGGACCACGAGCGAGGGACCGGCGTCGACGCGATGGGTCGCGGCGTGGACGGCGCTCCTTCTCGTGGCGCTCGCCCTGGTGGTCCCGCCGTCGGCCGCCTCGGCGGAGGAGCGCGTCCCGACCGTCGTCGAGGCCGAGCAGCTCGACACCTGGGGGGAGGGCGAGTACCTCGACCTGAAGGTGGCGGTCACCCTCGCCGACGGCACCCCGGTCGAGCGCGGGGGGAGGGTCCGTGCCAGCGTCGACGGCGTCGTCCGTCCGCTCGTCGGCCTGTCCGCCGATCACGCGCAGATCCGGGCGCTCCCGCTGGTGCCGGGGCCGCACGAGGTCCGGCTGGAGTTCTCCGGGAACGAGGAGCTCGCGCCGTCCGTCTGGGCGCGCACCCTGGAGGTCGTGGCCGGCACCGTCCCGTCCACCATGACGCTGTCGGGCGCCGGCTCCGCGGAGTACGGGACGGCCCCGACGGCGACCGTGACGGTCCAGGCCGGCGGGGCCCCGGCCGACGGGATGGTCGCCCTGCTGTGGGACGGCGGCTCGGTGCCGGCCACCACGGTGCCCCTCTCCGGGGGCTCCGCCGTCATCCCGCTCGCGCCCGAGCCGGGAGCGCACACGTACGAGGTGGTCTTCTACGGCGGGCAGGGCGCCATGCCCTCGCGGGCCAGCGGGTCGTTCGTCCTCGAGCGGGCTCACCGCACCCTCAAGGTGTGGTCGAACGACGTGCAGGGCGGCCTCTGGTACACCGGCAGCCGCACGATGGAGGTCGCCGTCTACGTGCCCGATTTGGGCCGCCTGGACGGGGAGGTCTCGCTCTACGACGGCTCGCGCCTGCTCCGCAGGGAGCACGTCGACAGCACGTACACGGCGGCGCACACCTTCCAGCTCTCCGCCAGGGAGCTCAGCACGGGAAAGCACACCCTGGTCGCGAAGGTCACGGGGTCCCCGTACGTGGAGGACATGCGCGCGACGATGGCCGTCACGGTCCGCAAGTACTGGGCGTCGTTGGCGCTCGAGCGGGCCGGGCAGCCCTGGGCCTGGGGCACCCCGCACAAGCTGCGCGTCTCCGCGCTGCCCCAGGAGTCGTGGCGGGACTCGCCCGTGCCGGACGGCACCGTCACGGTGTACCGCGGTTCGCGGAGGGTCGGTCGGGCCACGGTCGACGGGGACGGGTTCATGACGATGACCCTCGGCGCCAAGGCGCTGCCCGTCGGGAAGGTCAGGCTGCGTGCCGTCTACAGCGGTGACGGCCTCTACTACGGCAGGACGACGTACCGCACCGTCCGGGTCGAGAAGGCGCGCACGAGGACGTCCGCCACGCTCGTGGACCGTTCCCTCACCCGGTCGCAGCGTCCCAAGACCGTCGTGACCGTCAAGGCCCGGCCGGGCGTGGCGCTGACCGGCAGGCTCGTGGTCAAGGTGGACGGCACGACCGTCAAGACCGTGCGGCTCACGAAGGGCGACAAGGGGCGACGGACGATCAGGCTGCCCAGGGTCGAGCGGGGGCACCACTACTTCACGGTCTACTACAAGGCGACCGCGACCACGAAGGCATCCGTCTCCCGCAACGCGAACTACTTCACGGTGCGCTGATCGCGCCCCCGGCGGGACGGGAGGCGCCGTGAGGATTCGCCGTACCCTGGGAGGGTGAGCCTGGAGACGTCCCGCACGACCACCGCCCCGTCCGCAGGGAGCAGGGGCACGGCCCCCAGCCTCGCGGACCTCACCACGCTGCGCGTCGGCGGCCCCGTCGACGCGTATGTCGAGGCCGAGTCGGAGGCGGAGCTGATCGACGCGGTGCGCGCCGCGGACGACGCCGACCAGCCGCTGCTGGTGATCGGCGGTGGCTCGAACCTGCTGGTCGCGGACGAGGGGTTCGCGGGCGTCGTCGTGCGCGACGTGCGCCAGGGCCTCGACGCGGACCTCGCGGACTCGTGCGGCACCGACGGCGCGTGCGGCGGGGCGAGCCTGCGCCTGCCGGCCGGGCAGGACTGGGACGCGTTCGTCGCCGAGGCCGTGGCGAACGAGTGGGTGGGCGTCGAGGCGCTGTCGGGCATCCCCGGCACCGTCGGCGCCGCGCCCGTGCAGAACATCGGCGCCTACGGGCAGGAGGTGTCCGGCGTCGTCGCATCCGTGCGGACCTGGGACCGCCTCACCGGCGGCATGAAGACCTTCCCGCTCGCGTCGCTCGGCTTCGGCTACCGCACGTCGCTCCTGAAGCGCACGATGCGGGCCGGCGGCGGCGAGGGAGCGCCCTGGTACCCGACGCCCCGGTACGTGGTGCTCGAGGTGAACCTGCAGATGCGGCTCGGCAGCCTCTCCGCGCCGGTCGGCTACGGCGAGCTGGCGCGCCGCCTCGGCGTCGAGGTGGGCGAGCGCGCCCCGTCGGCCGAGGTGCGGCAGGCCGTGCTGGAGCTGCGCGGCGGCAAGGGGATGCTGCTCGACGGCGTGGGCGTCGCCCCCGGGTCCGGCGAGGGTCCCGACCACGACCGCTGGTCCGCCGGGTCGTTCTTCACCAACCCGGTGCTGCCGGCGGACGCCGCCGACGAGCTGCCCGAGGACGCCCCGCGGTTCGCCGTGCGCTCCGCGACACCCGAGTCGACGGTGAGCCCGAGCCTCGGAGCGGTCGACCCCACGCTCGTGAAGACGAGCGCCGCGTGGCTCATCGAGCACGCCGGGTTCACCAAGGGTTTCGGCCTCGCCGGGGAGCACAGCCCCGCGCGCCTCTCGACGCGCCACACCCTCGCCCTGACGAATCGCGGCGGCGCGACGGCGGCCGACCTCGTGGCGCTCGCGCGGACCGTGCGCGACGGGGTGAAGGACGCGTTCGGCATCGAGCTCGAGCCCGAGCCCGTCCTGGTCGGTACGGCCCTGTAGTCGTTGTGAGCGGGCGTTTGGCCCTGTTCCGGGACCGGAACAGGGCCTG
>NZ_JBHWYY010000108.1:0-10244 GCF_042728595.1 Isoptericola sp. NPDC060185
GCGCGCGTTCTGGCAGCCCAGAACGTGCGCAACCGCCTGTTCGGCGGGGCAGGGTGCGGTCAGCGCACGTCCACGACGTCGACGACGAAGACGAGCGTCGCGCCGCCGGGGATGCCGGCCTGCGGCACGCCGCGCTGGCCGTAACCGTGCTCCGACGGGATGGACAGCAGCACGCGGTCGCCGACGTTGCGGCCGACGAGCCCCTTGTCCCAGCCGCCGATGACGGCGCCGACGCCGATCGGGAAGTCGATGGTCTGGCCGCGGTCGTAGGAGTTGTCGAACACCCCGCCGCCCCAGGTCTGACCCAGGTAGTTCACGACGATGGTGCGGCCGGCGTCGACCACCGGGCCGGAGCCCTCGGTCAGCACCTGCACCTGCAGGCCGGCGGGGGCGTCGCCCTCCGGGAACGTGATCTGGGGCTTGTCGCCGAAGCCGCCGGTGGCGGTGGGGAGCGTGGTCACAGGGGTACCTCGTCTTCGTCCGGGAGTTCCGCGGGGCGGGGCCACCGCGGGAGTGCGTCGTCCAGCCTACGTCGCGGACGCCGCCGACGACCCGGCGACCTCGTGCAGCGCGGCCAGCGCCGCGCGCACGGGCGGGGTGTCGGCGGCGGCGTCGCGGACGACGGCGTGGATGGACCGCGTGGGCGTGGGCCGCACCGTCGGCACCGCGACCGTCCCCGTCGGGAGGTGGGCAGCGCCCAGCACCGGCAGCACCGTGATGCCGATGCCCGCGCCCACGAACGCGAGCGCCGTCGGGTAGTCGTGCGCCTCGACGGCGAACGTCGGGCTGAACCCGGCGGCGCTGCACGCCTCCAGGAGGTTGCGGCGGCACCAGCCGCGCGCGAAGTCGTTGTCGACCCACCGGTCGCCGGCGAGCTCGGCGAGCTCGATCTCGTCGCGCCCGGCGAGCGGGTGCGACGCGTGCACGACGGCGACGTACGGGTCGTCGAGCAGGTGGTGGGAGGTGAACCGCGGAGCCTCCGGGGTGTCGCCCCACTCGGCGACGACGAGCTGCAGGTCCGGGCGCTGCGCCGCGTCGGTCGCCACGTCCTCGCGCAGCTCGAGGGCGAGGCGCACGCCCGGGTACTCGGTGGTGAGCGTGCGGACGACCGACGGCAACCACGCCGCCCCGACGGACGCGAAGTACGCGATCGACAGCGTGCCGGTGCGGCCGGCGCGCAGGTCGGCCACGAACGTCTCGACCTCGCCGAGCCGGGACAGCACGACGTCGGCCTCCGCGGCGAGCGCCAGGCCGGCCGCCGTCGGCCGGACGCCGCGGCCGTGCCGGTCGAGCAGCCGCAGCCCGGTCTCGCGCTGCAGCGCGGCGACGTGCTGGCTGACGGCGGACGGCGTGTAGCCCAGGTTGCCGGCCGCGGCGGCGACGGAGCCGCTGGCGACCACGGAACGGAAGACACGGAGGCGGTGGACGTCGAGCATGGCGTGACACTACAGCGGGACTGAAGCGTTCGGTAGATATCTGAACTGGTGCTCACGGGTCATGGCGGGGCACGATCGGCGCATGACCACGAGGACCCCGGACGCGACGAGCGTCGCCGACCCCGCCCGCCCGACCCGGGTCGGCGCGCTCACCGCCACGGCGATGGCGGTGACCGTGGTGCTGTGGGCGTCGGCGTTCGTCGGCGTGCGCGCCGTCGGGCACGACCTCGACGCCGGGGCGCTCACCCTCGGCCGGGTCGCGGTCGGCACGGCCGCCCTGTCCGTGATCCTCGGCGTCGCGCGCCTGCGCCGACGTGCCCCCGTGCGCCTCCCGCGCGGCCGGGCGCTCGTCCTCGTGCTGGCGTGGGGCGTCGCCTGGTTCGGCGCCTACAACCTCACGCTCAACGCGGCCGAGCAGCACCTCGACGCCGGCACCACCGCCCTGCTGGTCAGCATCGCACCCATGCTCGTCGCCGTCCTGGCCGGGGTGCTGCTGCGCGAGGGCTTCCCGCGCCGCCTGCTGGCCGGCATCGCCGTCGCGTTCACGGGCGTGGTCGTCATCGCGGTCGCGACAACCTCGGGCCGCTTCGACGTCGCGGGCGTGGTGCTGGGCCTCGCCTCCGCCGTCCTGTATGCCGGCGCCGCCACGCTGCAGAAGCGCCTGCTCCCCCACGTCGACGCGCTCACCATGACCTGGCTCGGGTGCCTCGCGGGCACGGTCGCGGCGCTGCCGTTCCTCCCGGCGCTCGTCACGCAGGCCGCGGCCGCGCCGACGTCGTCCCTGCTCGGGGTCGTCTACCTGGGCGTGTTCCCGACGGCGATCGCGTTCAGCACCTGGGCCTACGCGCTGGCCCGCGTGAGCGCCGGCCGCGCCGCCGCGTCGACGTACGCCGTGCCGCCGCTGGTCGTGCTGCTGTCGTGGGCGCTGCTCGACGAGGTCCCCGCGCCCGTCGTCCTGCTCGGCGGGGTGCTGGCGCTGGCCGGCGTCGCCGTGGCCACCCTCCCCCGCCGACCTGCCAGAGCCACGCGCACGAATACGTGAACCTGGCCCTGACAGGTCGCGGGTCAGAGGGCGGCGGCCTTGGCCTCCAGCACGCCGCGCTCGCGGGCGTTGCCGCACAGCCGGGCGGCGAGCTCCAGCTCGCCGCGCGCCTCGTCGTTCCGCCCCAGCCGGGCCAGCAGCTCGCCGCGCACCGACGGCAGCAGGTACGACCCGGACAGCACCTCGCGGGCGACGAGGTCGTCCACGACGGCGAGCCCGGCGGCCGGCCCCGACGCCATCGCGACCGCGACGGCCCGGTTCAGCTCGACGACGGGCGACGGCGCCACGCGGCCCAGCGCCTCGTAGAGCAGCACGATCCGCTCCCAGTCCGTGCTCGCCACGGAGCGGGCCGTGTCGTGCTGCTCGGCGATCGCCGCCTGCAGCCCGTACGGGCCGAGGCCGCGGCCGACGGCGACGGCGCGGGCGAGCGCGTCCCGCCCGCGGCCGATCGCCGACCGGTCCCACCGCCGCCGGTCCTGGTCCTCCAGCAGCACCGGCTCCCCGTCGGGGCCGGTCCGGGCAGGGAACCGCGCCGCGGTGAGCTCGAGGAGCGCGAGCAGCCCGTGCGCCTCGGGCTCGTCGGGCACGAGGCGCGCGAGGACGCGGGCGAGCCGCACCGCCTCGTAGGCCAGGTCCGGGCGCATCCAGTCGTCGCCCGCGGACGCCGTCGAGCCCTCCGAGAAGATGAGGTAGAGGACGTTGAGCACCGAGCCGAGGCGCTCGGGCCGGTCCGCCGCGGTCGGCACCTCGAACGGCACGCGCGCGGCGGCCAGGGTCTTCTTCGCCCGCGTGATGCGGGCCTGCACGGTCGGCACTGACACGAGGAAGGCCCGGGCGATCTCCTCGCTCGTCAGGCCGCCCACCACCCGCAGGGTCAGCGCCACCCGCGCCTCCTTGGCGAGCACCGGGTGGCAGGCGACGAACAGCAGCGCGAGCCGGTCGTCCTCGATCCGGTCCGGGTCCCACAGCAGGTCGTCGCCCGTGTCGGCCGCTCCCGCGCCCGTGACCACGCCACCCTCCCCGAGGTCCCGGGCCAGCGCGGCGTACCGCTCGTCGCGCCCGGCCCGGCGGCGGAACGCGTCGATGGCCCGACGCCGGCCGGTGGCCAGCAGCCACGCCGTCGGGTCGCGCGGCACGCCGTCCCTCGGCCAGGCCACCAGCGCCTCCGCGAGCGCCTCGGACGCGACGTCCTCGGCGAGCGCGAAGTCGTTGGTGTAGCGGGCGAGCGCACCGACGATCCGGCTGGACTCGATGCGCCACACCGCCTCGACGGCGCGACGGGAGGCCGCGCCGTCGTCGGCACGGCCCCCGTCGGGTGCGCTCGGGCTCACTGCGCCTGCTGGGTCCGGCGAGCCTGCTCCTCGCGCCAGCCCTCCTCCTTCTGCACCCACTCGTCGTCCTGCGGGAAGTCCTCGGGGCCGTTGACGCGACGCACCTCGAGCTTGGTGCCCGGGCCGCTGAGCGGCGCCCGCTTGGCCCACTCGATCGCCTCCTCCTTGGTGGCGACGTCGACGATCCAGAAGCCGTTGAACAGCTCCTTGGTCTCCCCGTAGGGGCCGTCCGTGACGACGGGCGTCTCGGAGGAGAAGTCGACGACCGACCCCTCGGACGCGTCGGACAGGCCCTCGCCCGCCGCGAGGACGCCCGCGTCCATCATCGACTCGTTGTAGCGGCCCATCGCCGCGATGACCTCCGTGAAGTCGAGCTGCTCGTAGGCAGCCTGGCCCTCGTCGGTCCCGCGCATGATCAGCATGTACTTCGGCATCGTGGTCACTCCGTCCGGTCGTCGTTGGTCGTTCGTGGGTGTGTGTTGTCGTTCGTGGGTGGTCGGCGCGTCTGCGCCTCGCCGGCTCAGAGCTGGTGCGTGCGCTCGCGCCAGGCGCGCTCCCGGCGCACCCACTCGTTGTCCTGCGGGAACTCGTCGATCGACGGGATGCGGCGGATCTCGGCCTTCATCCCCGGGCCGGCGAGCGGCGCCTTCTTGGCCCAGCCGACGGCGTCGTCGATCGTGTCGACGTCGAGGATCCAGTAGCCGTTGAACAGCTCCTTGGTCTCGCCGTACGGCCCGTCGGTCACCACCGGCTCGGCGCCCGAGTAGTCGACGACGACACCCTTCTCCGGCTCCTCGAGCCCCTCGGCGGCGACCAGCACCCCCGCCTCGATCAGCGCGTCGTTGTAGCGGCCCATCCGCTCGAGCATGTCGTCGAAGCTGAGGCCGGACTCCTGGAACGCGCGCTGCGACGCGTCGTCGGACCGCATGATCAGCATGTACTTGGCCATCGTCGTGCTCCCTGTCGTGTGCGCGGGTCGCCCCCCTGGGCGACCTTCTCATCCCCAGGTCGAACGGGGAACGACGGGATCGACACGGGCGCGGAACTTTTTTCGAGAAGCCTCTTGCGCCCTTCGGCTAACGGCATTAGCTTAATGGCTATGGACATCACCCCGACCGCGTCGATCCGGTATCTCGCCCGCCCCGAGGGGCGCATCGCCTACACGGACGCGGGCACCGGCCCGCTCGTGGTCGCGGTGCCCGGCATGGGCGACCTCCGCTCCACCTACGACGACCTCGTCCCCGCGCTCGTCGCCGCCGGCCACCGCGTGGTGGTCGCCGACCTGCGCGGCCACGGCGACTCCGACACCACCTTCCGCACCCACGGCGACGTCGCCACCGGCACCGACCTCGTGGCCCTCGTCGAGCACCTCGACGCCGGGCCCGCGGTGCTGGTCGGCAGCTCCATGGGCGGCTCGGCCGCCGTGTGGGCCGCCGCCGAGCGCCCCGACCTGGTGCGCGCCCTCGTGCTGCTCGCCCCGCACCTGCGCGAGGCCGCCTCCCCCGGCCAGCTGCGCCTCAACCGCGCGCTGTACCGCGCGCTGTTCGTCCGCCCGTGGGGCGGCGCGGCCTGGGCCTGGCTGTACACGTCGATGTTCGCGAAGGGCCGCAAGGGGGCCCGGCACGCGGAGCACGTCGCCGAGATCCGCCGCAGCATGAGCGACCCGGCGCACCTACGCTCCTTCCGCGACCTGGCCGTCGCGCTCGACCACTCCGTGATCGAGCCGCTCGTCCCCGCCGTCGAGGCGCCGTCGCTCGTCGTCGTCGGCGAGCTCGACCCCGACTACCAGGACGCCGGCGCCGCGCTCGCCGACATGCACGAGGCCCTCGGCGGGCAGGGGCTCCTGGTGCCTGGCGTGGGCCACTACGCGCAGCACCAGGCGCCCGAGGTCGTGACCCCGGCCGTCGTGGAGTTCCTCGCCGGCCTCCCCGCCGCCGACCTTGCCCCTCAGGAGAACGGCACCGACGGGCGGGGTTCCCGTGCCTAGGGCCGGGCTGTCCCGCGACGCCGTCGTGCGCCTCGCGCTGGAGCAGGTGGACGCCGGCGGCCCGACCGGGCTCGCGGACCTCACCCTCGCGAAGGTCGCGGCCAGCGCCGGCGTCGCCACCCCCAGCCTCTACAAGCACGTGGGCTCGCTGGCCGCCCTGCGCCGCGAGGTCGCGCTGGTCGCGCTCGAGGAACTGACGACGACGAGCGCGGCCGCGACCGTCGGCCGGGCGGGGCCCGACGCCCTGCGGGCGCTCGCCGGCGCGTGGCGGGCCTACGCCCTCGCCCACCCCGGCCGGTACGCCGCCGTCCAGCTCGCGCCCGACCCCGACCCCGAGGCCGTCGAGGACGCCGAGCACCGCGCCGCCGGGGCCCGCGTGGTCGCGCTCGTCGCCGCCGTGCTGCGCGGCTTCGGGCTCCCCGACGACCGCACCATCGACGCGGTGCGCGTCGTGCGCGCGGGGGTGCACGGCTTCGTCGCCCTCGAGCTGGGCGGCGGCTTCCGCCTCCCGGAGGACCTCGACCGCAGCTTCGACGTCCTCGTCGACATGCTCGTCGCCGGGGTCAGCGCCCTGGCCGACGCGTCGTCGGACGCCCCGTCGCTGACCACCACCTCGCCGGCCCCCACGAAGGAGCAGCCATGACCGCCGCACCGCACCCCGTCGCCCGCACCGCGCCGTCCGCTCGCCAGGGTGCGCGGCCCGACGAGGGCGCCCCCTCCCCCGCGGTGGCGCGCCCGGCCGTCGCGCGCTGGACCGTCGCCGGGGCGGTCGCCGCCGGCGTGCTCCTGCTGCTGTTCCCCGCGCTGCGGCCGTGGCCGGACGAGTCCGTGCCGACACTCGCGCTCGCCGCCGGGTTCGCGTCCGACCACTGGGTGCTCGCCCACCTGTGCGGCATCGCCGGGCTCGGGCTGCTCGCGCCGACGCTCCTGGGCGTGCGCGCGCTGCTGCGTGGCCGGCCCGGCGCCCGGGCGGCGACGGCGGCGGTCGTGACCGCGTGGGCCGGCGCCGGCATGAGCGCCCTGTACTTCGGCGCCGAGATCTTCGGCATCCGCACGATCGCCCAGGCCGCGCTGCGCACGGGCGACACCGCCCTCCTCGCCGACGTCGACGCGCTGCGCGAGCAGCCCGCCGCGATGACCCTCTTCGGCCTAGGCCTGGCGCTCGTCGCCGCGGCCGGCGTGCTCGCCGCCGTCTCCCTGTGGCGCGGCGGGGCCGCCCCGCGCTGGGCGGGCGTCGTCCTCGCCGCCGGCCTGCTGCTCTACCTGCCCCAGTTCTTCACCGCCCCCGCCGTGCGCGTCGGGCACGGCGTCCTCGTGGCCGTCGGCCTGGGCCTCGTCGCCTGGGCCGTGCACCGCCTCGGCGACCGCCGCTGAGCCCGGCCCGCCCCGGGCACGACGACGGCCGGCCACCCCGCGGGGTGACCGGCCGTCGGCCGTGGTGCGGGCGAGGGTCAGTCGCCGCCGCGCAGGATCGCCAGGATGCGCAGGATCTCCAGGTACAGCCAGACCAGGGTCACGATCAGCCCGAATGCCGCCGACCACGCGAACTTGGCCGGGACGCCCTGCTCGACGCCGCGCTTGATGGAGTCGAAGTCCATGATCAGCGACATCGCGGCGAGGCCGACGGCCACCAGGCCGACGATGATGCCGATCGGGCCGGAACGCAGACCCCAACCCTCGACCAGCCCGGTCCACGTGAGGATCACGTTGATCAGCGAGAACGCCAGGTAGCCGACCATCGCCACCAGCAGCCAGCGCGTGAACTTCGGCGTGACGCGGACCTTGCCGGACTTGAACAGGAACAGCGCGGCGGCGAAGGTCGCCATCGTCGCGATCACGGCCTGCAGCACGATGCCCGTCAGCGGCTCGCCCGAGTTCCCGACGGCGATCTGCGCGAACGCGATGCTGATGCCGCCGAGGAACACGCCCTCCGCGACCGTGTACGCGATGATGAGCGCCGGGCTCGGGTTCTTCTTGAAGGCATTGACCAGGCCGAGCACCAGCCCGGCGATCATGCCGACGGGCCACAGCTGCGGCATCACGTTCCACGTCACCGCGGCCACCGCGATCAGGAGCGCGAGCAGACCGCCGGTCTTGATGATGACGTCGTCGTAGGTGAGGCGCTTGGTGTCGGCCGTCGTGGCCGACGGCGCGCCGTACATGTTCTCCAGCGACGCCGCGTCGGCGGCCTGCGCGCCGGTGGTGCCCGCGGTGGTTCCGTAGGCGACCTGCCCGTACTGCGGCTGCGCCGTCGTGGTACCCCCAGGACGTGCACCCTGGCGCGCGCCGTTGCGGCGGGGCTCGCCGAAGACGTCGCTGTTCGAGAAGACGGGGTTGCTCATGAACTCCTCCTGGTCGCGGCTGCCGGGTGCCCGACGACGGGTCGTCGCGCGCGCAGTGCCGGGTCGCTGGCCGTGCGATCCATCGTAGGGAACGCACGGGGAGCACGAGACGTTCCCACGATCACCCGCCCCGATCGAGACGGAGACGTGACCCGGCCGTAGGCTCGAAGGCGAACCGTGCTCCCCGCCGCACCGCCGTCCGACGCCGGACCGGCGCCACCACACCCTGGGGCGACATGATCGAAGCACACGGCTTGACCAAGAGGTACGGACCGAAGCTCGCGGTGGACGACGTCACGTTCACCGTGCGGCCGGGCACCGTGACGGGCTTCCTCGGCCCGAACGGCGCCGGCAAGTCCACCACGATGCGCATGATCATGGGCCTCGACCGGCCCACCGCGGGGACGGTCACCGTCAACGGCCGGCCGTACGCGGAGCACACCGAGCCGCTGGCGGAGGTGGGCGCGCTCCTGGAGGCGAGGGCCGCGCACCCGGGCCGGACGGCGCGCCAGCACCTGCAGGCCCTGGCCGCCACGCACGGGATCGGCCCGGCTCGGGTGGACGAGGTCGTCGAGCTCACCGGCCTCACGACCGTGGCCCGCAAGCGGGTGGGCGGGTTCTCCCTCGGCATGGGACAGCGGCTCGGCATCGCGGTCGCCCTGCTCGGCGACCCCCGCACCCTCATCCTCGACGAGCCGGTGAACGGCCTCGACCCCGAGGGCGTGCTGTGGGTGCGCAACCTGGCCCGGTACCTGGCGTCCGAGGGCCGCACGGTCTTCCTGTCCAGCCACCTCATGAGCGAGGTGGCGCTGACGGCCGACCACGTGATCGTCATCGGCAAGGGCCGCATCCTCGCGGACACACCCGTGCAGTCCCTCGTCGACGGAGCGTCCCGCCGCACCGTGCGCGTGCGCTCCCCGCAGGCCGCCGACCTCGCCGACGCCCTGCGGCGCGAGGGCGGCGAGGTCGCGCCGGGCGAGGATGGCGCCCTCGACGTCACCGGCCTCGAGGCCGCCCGGGTGGGCGAGCTCGCCGCGGCCGGCGGCCTGGTGCTGCACGAGCTCACCCCGGTCTCGTCCACGCTCGAGGAGGCCTACCTCGCGCTGACCGCCGACGCCGTCGAGTACCAGACGGAGTCCCCGGTCGGGGCCCCGGCCAAGGACGGAGCGCCCCGATGAGCACCGCCACCGCGCCGGCCCACGACACCGCGCCCGCCGTCGTCGTCCACCGCGTCACGTTCGGCCGCGTGCTGCGCGGCGAGTGGATCAAGTTCCGCACGCTGCGCCCGACGGTGTGGACCGTGGTGATCACCGCCGTCGTCATGGTCGGCCTCGCCCTGATGATGGCCGCGATCATGCGCGTCGCGGCACAGACACCCGAGATGTCGGAGGGGATGTCCCAGGACCCGGGCCTGCAGGCGATCGGGCTCACCGGCACCACGATCGTGACGTTCGGCTACTCGTTCGGCGCCCTGGCCGTCGGCGTGCTGGCCACGCTGATCGTCACCAGCGAGTACTCCACCGGCACCGTGCGGTCGACGTTCGCAGCCGTGCCCCGGCGCCTGCCCGTCCTGTGGGCCAAGCTGGTCGTCATCGTGCTCGCCACCGCCGTGGTCGTGACGATCGCCCTGGCGATCGCGTACGTCTCGACGGCGCCGCTGCTCGAGGACGCCGGGATGAGCGTGGACCTGTCCGACGGCGAGCAGGTGCGGGCGCTGCTCGGCTGCGTGCTCTACCTCGCCACCGTGGCGGCGTTCTCCCTGGCGGTCGGCACCCTCATGCGGCACAGCGCGGGTGCGATCTTCACGATCGTCGCGATCTTCTTCGTGGTGCCGCTGATCTTCAGCATCGTGGTGCAGGCGACCGACGCGGCGTGGACCGACTGGGTCAACAAGCTGCTGCCCAGCGTCGCCGGCGAGCGGGTCATCTCCCGCGGCGCCCCGACCGACGCCCTGCTCGACCCGTGGGTCGGCTACGCCGTCCTCGCCGGGTACACCGTCGTCCTGCTGGTCGCCGCCGCGATCACCCTCAAGCGCCGCGACGCCTGAGGAGCACCACCGCGTGTTGTGAGCGGGATCTTGGCCCTGTTTCGACGCGAAACAGGGCC
>NZ_JBHWYY010000109.1:0-9939 GCF_042728595.1 Isoptericola sp. NPDC060185
GAGCGGGGCGGCCGAGGTCCTTCGCGCGGTCGTATCCCTCCCGAAATGGAGCGCCCCCTGGGGCGCGTGAACGCGACCGTGCGAAGGACCTCGGCCGCCCCGCGGACCCAGCCACGACAGCGCTCGGGAGGGCGTGCTCAACAGAGGGCACTCAGTGCCAGAACGAGACTTCCTCGACGCCCGGCCGGTACTCGAAGTGCCAGGGCTCGTAGTTGCCGGAGCCGCCGCGCTGAGCCCACGGCGGGTTCTCCCAGCCGTACGCCGGCCCGTTCTCCCACAGCCAGCCGTAGACGTCGCTGGTCCGGTACTCCTGCCCGCACAGGTCGATGGCGAGCCCCCAGCCGTGCATGGAGGACCCGGGCACGGCGGCGAGGTAGCCGCGGCTGGCCTTGACGGCGTACTGGGTGGACAGCGAGCGGTAGCTGGCGACGAGGCACAGGTCGCGGCCGAAGCGGGCGCGGAAGGCGTCGTTGAGCCCGCTCAGCGCGACGGCGGCGTCGGCACGGAGCTCCTCGCCGTCCTGCCAGATGTCGCAGAGGGAGTGGTCGGCCAGCTCGCCGTTGCTGCCGTCGATGGGGGCGTCCGGGTCGCAGTCGGGCAGCGGGCTGCGCTCCGCGCTGCGGCTGGCGGCGGCGGCCTCGACGCGGGCGTCGCGCGGCGCGGCGGCGATCGCGCGGGAGGTGCGGGGGGTGTCGACGCCCTGCTCGAGGAGGGCGAGGGTCGACGGGCCGGTCGGCTGCGTGTCGAGGTCGAACGGGGTGCTGCCGTGGCCGGCCTGCGCGTCGGTGACGAGCGGGGCGGCGATGGTGGCGGCGGCGAGCGAGCCGAGGACGGTCAGGCGGGTGACCCAGGTGTGGCCGGCGGGGGCGGCGTGCCGGCCGGCGTCCCCGCGCGACGGGGCGCGTTTGCGGGGCTTCTTGCCGGCCCGGGCGAGCTCGGCCTCCCGGATCTCCCGGCGTGAGCGCGGCGCGGCTGCGTCACCGTGCGACGTCGCCTCCACAGCACCTCCGCGCTCGTACCGGACGGCCGCCGTGGCCGCCCGGACACCTCCGGACCCGAACACGGACCGCCCGTCGCCGCGTGTCCTGCACGCGGCCGCGAGGGCGATCCGTCACGGAACCATAACGGGGTCGCGCTCCCCCGCCAAGTCCCGGTCCACAGCGTGGTTGCCCGCGGCGCCCGCCCCGCGGCGTGGGAGGGTGTCCACCCTGCTCAGGGCCGCCGCTGCATGGCGTCCCGGACCTCGCCGACGAGCTCCTCGAGGATGTCCTCGAGGAAGACGACGCCGAGCACCCCGTCGGGGCCCTCGACGCGCGCCAGGTGGGCCCCCGAGCGCTGCATGGCGCGCAGGGCGTCCTCGACCTCGTCGTCCGGCCGCACCGACGCGAGCGCCCGCACCCGCCACGCGGGGACGGGCTCGAACCGGTCGCCGTTCGACGCGTAGAGCACGTCCTTGAGGTGCAGGTACCCGCGCAGCTCGCCGCGACCTTCGGCGTCGCCTTCCTCGCCACCCGCGCCGCCGCGCACGGGGAACCGGCTGTAGCCGGTGCGCGCGACGAGGTGCTCGACGTCGTCGGGCGTGGTCTCGGGACCCACGACGACGAGCTCGTCGACAGCCACCATGACGTCCCCGGCCGTCCGCGACGAGAACTCGATCGCGCCGGCGAGCAGGCCCTGCTCGTCCTGGAGCACCCCCTCGGCCTGGGAGTGCTCGACGATCGACTGCACCTCCTGCGCGGTGAACGCGGAGGCGACCTCGTCCTTGGGCTCGACGCCGGCGAGGCGCACCGCATGGTTGGCGACCCAGTTGAGCGCGGAGATCACCGGGCGCACGGCCCGGCCGAGCAGCACCAGGGGCGGCGCGAACCAGAGGGCCGCGGTTTCGGGGCCGGCGACTGCGAGGTTCTTCGGCACCATCTCGCCGAGCACCACGTGCAGGTACACGACGATCGCGAGCGCGAGGACCAGCGAGACCGGGTGCAGCAGGGTCTCCGGGACACCCAGGGCCTCGAACGGCACCTCGAGCAGATGCGCCAGCGCGGGCTCCGCGACGATGCCCAGGCCGGTGGAGCAGACGGTGACGCCGAGCTGGGCGCACGCGAGCATCAGCGACACGTGCTCCATGGCCCACAGCGCGGTGCGGGCGCGTCGGTCCCCCGCCTCGGCCCGCGGCTCCATGGCGCTGCGGCGCGCGGAGATGACGGCGAACTCGGCGCCGACGAAGAAGGCGTTGCCGGCCAGGAGCAGCACGCCGACCAGCAGGGCGGTCCCGGTGGTCATCGGCCCTCCCCCCGTGCGTCGGCGCCGGGGCCGCCGTCGGGCGGGTCGGCGACGACGCGCAGGCGCTCCACGCGCCGCCCGTCCATCGCCTCGACGCGCAGCAGCACGTCCCCGCAGCGGACCTCGTCGCCCCGCTCGGGGACGCGGCCCAGCTCGGCCATGACGAGCCCGCCGAGCGTCTCGTACGCCGGGCCCTCGGGCACGACCAGGCCGGCGCGCTCCTCGAGCTCGTCGGGGCGCAGCACGCCCGGCACGACCCACGAGCCGTCGGTGCCGCGCACGACGCCTGCCCGGCGGGGGTCGTGCTCGTCGGCCACGTCACCCACGAGCTCCTCCACGACGTCCTCCAGGGTGACGATGCCCGACGTGCCGCCGTACTCGTCCACGACGACGGCCATCTGCAGGCCCAGACCGCGCAGCTCCACGAGGAGCGGGCCGAGCCGCACCGTCTCGGGCACGCGCGGCGCGTCGACCATGAGGGCGGCGGCGGGCACCTCCTCGCGCCGGTCGTGCGGGACGCCGACGGCGCGGCGCAGGTGCACCAGGCCCACGACGTCGTCCCGGTCCTCGCCGATCACGGGGAACCGCGAGTGTCCGGTGCGGCGCGCGAGGGCGACCACCTCGGCCGCGGTGGTGTCGCGCTCGACGACGGCCATGCGCATCCGGTCGGTCATGACGTCGCGGGCGGACAGCTCGTCGAGCTCGAGGGAGTTGGTCAGCAGGGTCGCGACCGACGGGTCGAGCGTGCCCTCCTGCGCCGAGCGGCGCACCAGCGACAGCAGCTCCGACGACGAGCGGGCCCCGGAGAGCTCCTCGCGCGGCTCCACGCCGACCCGGCGCAGCAGCGCGTTGGCCGAGCCGTTGAGCACGACGATCAGAGGACGGAAGATCATGGTGAACACGCGCTGCACGGGGACCACGAGCCGCGCGGTGGCGTGCGGGGCGGACAGCGCGAAGTTCTTCGGGATCAGCTCGCCGAAGAGCATCGAGAACGCGTTGACGACCACCAGGGCCAGCACGACGGCGAGCACCGCGGCGACGCCCTCGCCCAGCGCCGTCGCGGCGAACGCGTCGGAGAACAGGGACAGCAGGGCCGGCTGGGCGGTGTAGCCGAGCAGGATCGTGGTGATGGTGATGCCGACCTGCGCGGAGCTCAGCTCCGTCGACAGGTGCTTGAGCCCGGCCCGGACGGCGCGGTCCCGACGGTCCGGCGGGCGCGGCGCGCCCGTGCCGCCGCCGGGGCGGGGACTGTCGCCCTCCTCGTCGTCGGCCCCGAGGACGGCCGGGTCGAGGGTGACGAGGGAGAACTCGCTGGCGACGAACACCGCGGTCCCCGCGGTGAGCACGACGCCCAGCACGATCATGAGCACGTCGCCTAGCACGAGCGGCCCCGGTGGGTGCGGCGCGGCGGCACCGAGCGGTGCGGCGGCAGGGTGGCCAGGCGGATCGGCGCGGGCGGCCGCGCGCTATATCGGCTCTCGTCCATCGTGCTCCGATGCTATCCGGCGGGCGGCCCGTGGCGAGTCGGCGTCCATCCCGGACAGCGTGTGCTCAGCGCTCCCCCAGGGTCGCGGTGCAAGATGGCACCATGACCACCGCGACCCCTCCGAGCACCCCGGGCACCTCGGGCACGTCGGGCCAGCAGAACGCCACCGTGCTCGTCGTCGAGGACGAGCCCGCGATCGCGGCCGCCATCGCGCAGCGGCTGTCCGCCGAGGGCTGGCGGGTCGAGGTCGCGCGCGACGGCCTCGCCGGCGTCGACGCCGCCTCCCGCCTGCAGCCGGACGCCATCGTGCTCGACGTCATGCTGCCCGGCATCGACGGCCTGGAGGTCACGCGCCGGATCCAGGCGGACCGCCCGATCCCGATCCTCATGCTCACCGCCCGCGACGACGAGACCGACATGCTGGTCGGCCTCGGCGTCGGCGCGGACGACTACATGACCAAGCCGTTCTCGATGCGCGAGCTGGTGGCCCGCGTCAAGGCGCTGCTGCGCCGGGTCGAGCGCGCCCAGCAGGCCGCGGTCACGACGCCGGCCGACCCGCCCATGGTCATGGGCGACGTGACGATCGACCGCGCGCAGCGGCGCGTGCACCGCGGCGGCGACGAGGTGCACCTGACGCCCACCGAGTTCGAGCTGCTGGTCATGCTCGCCAGCTCGCCCAAGACGGTGCAGACCCGCGAGCGGCTCCTCGCCGAGGTGTGGGACTGGGCCGACGCGAGCGGCACCCGCACCGTGGACTCGCACATCAAGGCGCTGCGCCGCAAGCTCGGGCCCGACCTGATCCGCACCGTGCACGGCGTCGGCTACGCCTTCGAGCCGCCGGAGTCCTGATGGACGCCGGACCCGGCGCGCCGGACGACGCACCCGGTCCCGCGCCGCGGCGCAAGGAGCACCACCGGCTGCCCGACGTCCGCCCGCTCGACCCGCTGCGGTCGCTCAAGACCAAGCTGGGCGTGCTGGTCGTCGCGACGGTGACTTTCGCCGTCCTCATCACGTGGATCGGGCTGCAGAACGAGCTCGGCCCCACGCGGACGCTTCCCCTGGCGATCTTCCTGTCCCTGGTCATCGTGCAGCTCCTCGCGCGCGGCATGACGTCGCCGCTGCGGGACATGACGGCGGCCGTGCAGGCGATGGCGGCGGGCGACTACTCCATCCGCGTGCGCGCCACGAGCCGCGACGAGGTGGGTCAGCTCGCCGAGGCGTTCAACGTCATGGCGGCCGACCTGGACGCCTCCGACCGCGTGCGGCGCGAGCTCATCGCCAACGTCTCGCACGAGCTGCGCACGCCCGTCGCGGCGCTGCAGGCGCAGCTGGAGAACATGGTGGACGGCGTCACGGAGCCCACGCCGTCGGCCCTCGAGCTGTCGCTGGAGCAGACGGAGCGGCTCACCCGGCTGGTCACGTACCTGCTGGACCTGTCGCGCGTGGAGGCCGGGGCGTCCGCCCTCGTCCTGAGCGAGTTCTCCGTGGGCGACTTCCTCGAGGAGACGGCGCAGGCCATGTCGATGGTCGACGCCGCCAAGGGGCTGAGCTACGTCGTGGACGTCACGCCGCCCGACCTCACGCTCGAGGGCGACGTGGAGCGCCTGCGCCAGGTGGTCACCAACCTCCTGCAGAACGCGATCCGGCACTCGCCGCACGCCGGCACCGTGCGCCTGGACGCCTATCCGGTGGACGACGACGTCGTGCTCGAGGTGAGCGACGAGGGCCCTGGCATCGCCCCCGAGGACCGGGGCCGCATCTTCGAGCGGTTCGCCTCCGGCGCCGCTGCCGGCCGCCCGCACGCCGCGCCGCCCGCCGGCATGTCCAGCGGCGGCACGGGCATCGGCCTGGCGATCGTGCGCTGGGCGGTCGACCTGCACGGCGGGCACGTCGAGGTCGCCGACACGGCCCGGGGCGCCACGATGCGCGTGACCCTCCCCGCCCAGGCCCGCCCCGCGCCCGGCGTCACGACCGAGTCGGACGACTGACGGTCGCCTCGCGCACCGACGTGACGTTGCTCACATGCTTCCGTCACACGGCGGCCGGAATGGTGCGCCCATGACGCCGGACAACGGAGTCATCGGGTCGACCCGAGGAGTCGTTGCCCCCCGCATTACCGGACGGTCACGATGCCGCGCCGGGAGCCCCGGAACGGCCGTCTGGAGCCGCTGGCCCTCCCCGGCGGCGCGCCGCGAAGGGCATAGGCTGGGACCTGCGCGCGGCACCGCCGTGCGTATTTCCGGCGAACGAGTGCAACGGTGTGAAAGTGGGCGATCCGCGCGTGGTGTCCCCGAAGGACGGGTCAGAGTCGATCAGCGTGGCGAGCGCGTTCGGAGCCAACGAATGGCTTGTCGACGAGCTCTACGAGCAGTACCTCAAGGACAAGAACGCGGTGGATCCCGCGTGGTGGGACTTCTTCGCCGACTACGAGCCCGGTGAGCACAACGGCGCGGCCGCCGACGCAGCGCCCGCGCAGCCCGCGGCCCCGGTGACGCAGGCGCCCGCGCCGGCAGCGCCCGCCGCGCCCGCGGCCCCGGCCGCGCCGGCGCGCACCCCCGCCACCGTGAGCGGGTCCGGCACCGCGGCCGCCGAGGCCGCCAAGTCCGAGCGGAAGGCCGCGAAGCCCGCCCCGCTCCCCGCGGACCCCGAGGTGAGCGCCGTCCGCCCGGTCGCCGAGGCGCTGCCCTCGACCGCGCCCTACGCCGAGGTCGCGAAGGCCTCGCCGAAGGCCGCCGAGGAAGAGGCGACCGACGACGTGCAGAAGCTGCGCGGCCCCGCCGCCCGCGTCGTCACCAACATGGAGGCCTCGATCGAGGTCCCGACCGCGACGTCGGTGCGCGCCGTGCCCGCCAAGCTCATGGTGGACAACCGCATCGTCATCAACAACCACCTCGCGCGCGGCCGCGGCGGCAAGATCTCGTTCACCCACCTCATCGGGTTCGCGCTCGTCGAGGCGCTGTCCGACATGCCGGTGATGAACGCGCACTACGAGAGCATCGACGGCAAGCCGCACGTCGTGCAGCCCGCGCACGTCGGCTTCGGCCTCGCGATCGACCTCGCCAAGCCCGACGGCACGCGCCAACTCCTGGTGCCGAGCGTCAAGAAGGCCGAGGAGCTCGACTTCGCCGGCTTCTGGGCCGCCTACGAGGACCTCGTGCGCAAGGCGCGCGGCGGCAAGCTCGGTATGGACGACTTCGCCGGCACCACGATCTCGCTCACCAACCCGGGCGGCATCGGCACCGTGCACTCCGTCCCGCGCCTCATGGCCGGGCAGGGCACGATCATCGGCGTCGGCGCCATGGACTACCCGGCGGAGTTCGCGGGCGCGTCCGAGGAGCAGCTCGCCCGCATGGGCATCTCGAAGGTCATGACGATCACGTCGACCTACGACCACCGCATCATCCAGGGCGCCCAGTCCGGCGAGTTCCTCAAGGTGCTCGCGAACAAGCTGCTCGGCCTCGACGGCTTCTACGACCGCGTCTTCGCGGCCCTGCGGGTGCCGTACGAGCCGGTCCGCTGGGTGCGCGACAACACGGTGGACGCCGACGTCGAGGCCGCCAAGCCGGCGCGCATCGCCGAGCTCATCCACTCCTACCGCTCCCGCGGCCACCTCATGGCGGAGACCGACCCGCTGGCCTACCGCCAGCGCAAGCACCCCGACCTGGACATCCAGAACCACGGCATGACGCTCTGGGACCTGGACCGCCGGTTCCCGACGGGCGGCTTCGGCGGCAAGACCAAGGACACGCTGCGCGACATCCTCGGCCTGCTGCGCGACTCGTACTGCCGCACCATCGGCGTCGAGTACATGCACATCGCCGACCCGGCCCAGCGCAAGTGGCTGCAGGAGCGGCTCGAGTCGGGCTACGCGCGCACGCCGCGCGAGGACCAGCTGCGCATCCTGCGCCGCCTGAACTCCGCCGAGGCGTTCGAGACCTTCCTGCAGACCAAGTTCGTCGGCCAGAAGCGCTTCTCGCTCGAGGGCGGCGAGTCCGTCATCCCGCTGCTCGACGCCATCCTGTCGAAGGCCGCCGAGGGCGGGCTCGACGAGGTCGGCATCGGCATGGCGCACCGCGGTCGCCTCAACGTGCTGGCGAACATCGCGGGCAAGAGCTACGGCCAGATCTTCAAGGAGTTCGAGGGCCAGCTCGACCCGAAGAGCGTGCAGGGCTCCGGCGACGTGAAGTACCACCTCGGCACCGAGGGCGTCTTCACCGCCGAGTCCGGCGCGACGACCAAGGTCTACCTGGCCGCGAACCCGTCGCACCTCGAGGCGGTCGACCCCGTGCTCGAGGGCATCGTGCGCGCCAAGCAGGACCGCATCGACCTGGGCGGCGACGGGTTCTCCGTCCTGCCGATCCTCATCCACGGCGACGCGGCCTTCGCGGGCCAGGGCGTGGTGCCCGAGGTGCTCAACCTCGCGCAGCTGCGCGGCTACCGCACCGGCGGCACGATCCACGTGATCATCAACAACCAGGTGGGCTTCACCACCGGGCCGTCGTCGTCGCGCTCCACGACCTACGCGACCGACGTCGCCAAGGGCTACCAGGTCCCCGTCTTCCACGTGAACGGCGACGACCCCGAGGCCTGCGTGCGCGTGGCCGAGCTCGCCTTCGCCTACCGCGAGCAGTTCGACCGTGACGTCATCATCGACATGGTCTGCTACCGCCGCCGCGGGCACAACGAGGGCGACGACCCCTCGATGACGCAGCCGCTGATGTACAACCTCATCGAGGCCAAGCAGTCGGTGCGCAAGCTGTACACGAAGAACCTCGTGGCGCGCGGCGACATCACGGTCGAGGAGGCCGAGCAGGCGCTGCAGGACTACCAGTCGCAGCTCGAGCGGGTCTTCACCGAGACCAAGTCGGCCGGCACCGCCGCGACGCCCGACGGCGAGGACGAGATCCTCGGCCTCGAGCGGCCCGAGTCGCAGCGCGAGGGCGCCGGCGACATGGTGGGCTGGCAGACGGCCGTGCCGCACGCCGTGCTCGAGCGCGTGGGCGGCGTCCAGGTGTCGGCCCCCGAGGGCTTCACGGTGCACCCGAAGCTGGCCCAGATGCTCCAGAAGCGCCAGCTCATGGCCAAGGAGGGCGGCATCGACTGGGGCTTCGGCGAGCTCGTCGCGTTCGGGTCGCTGCTCATGGAGGGCACCCCGGTGCGCCTCGCCGGGCAGGACTCGCGCCGCGGCACGTTCGTGCAGCGCCACGCCGTGCTCCACGACCGCAACACCGGCGCCGAGTGGACCCCGCTGCTGTACCTGGCGGGCGACCAGGCGAAGTTCTGGGTGTACGACTCCTCGCTCAGCGAGTACGCGGCCCTCGGCTTCGAGTACGGCTACTCGGTGGAGCGCCCGGACGCCCTCGTGCTCTGGGAGGCGCAGTTCGGCGACTTCGTCAACGGCGCCCAGACGGTCATCGACGAGTTCATCTCGTCGGCCGAGCAGAAGTGGGGCCAGAGCTCGTCGCTGGTCATGCTGCTGCCGCACGGCTACGAGGGCCAGGGGCCGGACCACTCGTCCGCCCGCATCGAGCGCTTCCTGCAGCTCGCGGCCGAGAACAACATGACGGTCGCGCAGCCGTCCACGCCGGCGTCGTACTTCCACCTGCTGCGCCAGCAGGCGTACGCCCGCCCGCGCCGCCCGCTGGTCGTCTTCACGCCGAAGCAGCTGCTGCGCCTCAAGGCCGCGGCCTCCAGCGTGGAGGACTTCACCACGGGCACGTTCGAGCCGGTGCTGCCGGACACGACGGTGGACCCGGCCCAGGTGGACCGCGTGCTGCTGAGCACGGGCCGGGTGTACTACGACCTGCTCGCCGAGCGGACGAGCCGCCAGGACACCCGCACCGCCCTGGTGCGTCTGGAGCAGCTCTACCCGTTCCCGGAGGAGCAGATCCGCGCGCAGCTCGCGCAGTACCCGAACGCCGAGGTCGTGTGGGTCCAGGACGAGCCGGAGAACCAGGGCGCCTGGTCCTTCCTGCACCTGGCCTTCCCGGAGGACATGCCGCGCGTGCGCGTCGTGTCCCGCCCGGCGTCCGCCGCCACCGCCCCCGGCACTGCCAAGCGCCACAAGGAGCAGCAGGAGGTCCTGGTCGCGCAGGCCTTCGACCGCTGACCCTGCCGAGGTAGTACAGATCTCGCCGAGGTAGTTCGAAGGGCGGGCCGCATCCGATGCGGCC
>NZ_JBHWYY010000110.1:0-9318 GCF_042728595.1 Isoptericola sp. NPDC060185
GCCACCCGGCGCGCCAACCCCCCGTCTGGCGCGACGGATCTCGCTTGCTCGAAGGGGGCTCTCCGGTCAGGCGGTCGCCGCGGCGGCGGCCTTCGCGCCGGCGGGCAAGGCCTCGAGGATGCGGTTCACGGCGTCGTCGTCGTGCGCGGCCGAGACGAACCACGCCTCGAAGACCGACGGCGGCAGGTTCACGCCGGCGTCGAGCAGCGCGTGGAACAGCGCCCGGTGGCGGAAGACCTCCTGGGCCTGCGCCTGCGCGTAGTCGCGCACGCCGTGCTCCGCGGCGAACGGGCCGAAGAAGACGGAGAACAGCGAGCCCGCGCGCTGCACGCGGTGGGCCACGCCCTCGGCGGACAGGGCGTCCCCGAGCGCGGTGGCCAGGGTGTCGGCGACGGCGTCGACCCGCGCGTAGACGGCCTCGTCGGCCAGGCGCAGCGTGGCGAGGCCCGCCGCGACGGCCACCGGGTTCCCGGACAGGGTGCCCGCCTGGTAGACGGGGCCGGTGGGCGCGAGCTGGTCCATGATCGCCGCGGGCCCTCCCAGGCCGGCCACGGGCATCCCGCCTCCCACGACCTTGCCGAACGTCAGCAGGTCGGGCGCGTACCCCTCGCCGCCGCCGGCGCGGATCGCGGCGTTCTCCAGGCCCCACCAGCCCGACGGGCCGACGCGGAAACCGGTGAGCACCTCGTCCATGACGAACAGGGCGCCGTGCGCGCGCGTGATGCGGCGCAGGCCCTCGTTGAAGCCCTCCGCGGGCGGCACCACGCCCATGTTCGCGGGGCTCGCCTCGGTGATGACCGCGGCGATCCGGGAGCCGTGCTGCGCGAACGCGGCCTCCACGGCGGCCAGGTCGTTGTACGGCAGCACCAGCGTCTCGGCGGCCGACGCCTCCGTCACGCCCGCCGTGCCCGGCATGGCGAGCGTCGCGACGCCCGACCCGGCCTCCGCCAGCAGCGCGTCGACGTGGCCGTGGTAGCAGCCGGCGAACTTCACGACCAGCGGCCGCCCGGTGACGCCGCGCGCGAGCCGGATCGCCGTCATCGTCGCCTCGGTGCCCGTGGACACCAGCCGCACGCGCTCCGCGACGGGCACGCGACGGCGGATCTCCTCCGCGAGCTCCACCTCGGCCACGGTGGGGGCGCCGAACGACAGGCCCCGCGCGGCGGCGTCCTGCACGGCCGCGACGACCTCGGGGTGCGCGTGGCCCAGCAGGGCCGGGCCCCACGAGCACACGAGGTCCACGTACTCGCGCCCCGCGACGTCGGTGACGTACGGGCCGCGGGCGCTCGCGAGGAACCGCGGGTCGCCGCCCACCGAGCCGTACGCGCGCACGGGGGAGTTCACGCCCCCGGGGATCGCGGCCTGGGCGCGCAGGAACGCGGTGTGGTTGTCGAGGTGCTCGGTCACTTGATCCACTCCGCGATCTCGTTGGCCCAGTAGGTGAGGACGATGTCGGCGCCGGCGCGCTTGATGGCGGTCACCGACTCGAGCACGGCGCCCTTCCGGTCGATCCAGCCGTGCGCGGCAGCCGCCTCGATCATGGCGTACTCGCCGCTGACCTGGTACGCCGCGACCGGCACGTCGGACCGGTCCGCGACGCCCCGCAGCACGTCGAGGGACGTGCCGGCGGGCTTCACCATGACGATGTCGGCGCCCTCGGCGAGGTCGAGGTCGGCCTCGCGAAGCCCTTCGCGGGAGTTGGCGGCGTCCATCTGGTAGGTGCGCCGGTCGCCCTGGAGCGCGCTGTCGACGGCCTCGCGGAACGGGCCGTAGAACGCGCTGGCGTACTTGGCGCTGTAGGCGAGGACGGAGACGTCGGTGAAGCCCGCGTCGTCGAGCGCGTCGCGCAGGACGGCGACCTGGCCGTCCATCATCCCCGACGGCGCCACGACCTCGGCGCCCGCGCGGGCCTGCGCGACGGCCATCGCGGCGTAGCGGTCGAGGGTCGCGTCGTTGTCGACCGCGCCGTCCGCGGTGAGCACGCCGCAGTGGCCGTGGTCGGTGAACTCGTCGAGGCACGTGTCGGCCATGACGACCGGCCCCGGCCGGCCCGTCGCCGCCTCGACCTCGGCGACGGCCTCGCGCGCGATCCGGATGCCGCGCTGCAGGATGCCGTCCGGGTCGTCGCCCGCGGAGCCGGTGGCGTCACGCACGGCGGGGATGCCGAACAGCATCACGCCGCCCAGGCCCGCGCGGGCGGCCTCGGCCACGGCGTCGCGCAGGGTGCCCTCGGTGTGCTGCACCTGGCCCGGCATCGAGGTGATCGGGGCGGGCGCGTCGAGACCCTCCTTGACGAACAGCGGCAGCACGAGGTCCGCCGGGTGCAGGCGGGTCTCGGCGGCCAGCCGTCGCATGCGCGGCGTGGTGCGCATGCGGCGCGGCCGGTACACGATGCCGGACGTGGTGCCCGAGGTGCTCACGGGTGCTCCTTCGTGGGGGTGGGGGCGCCCGCCGTCGGGTCGGCGGCGGGCGCGGTGGTGCCGGGGGAGTGCAGGTCCGGGTCGACGGCCGGGTCGAAGGCGGCGGCGACGGCCGCCGCGAGCGCGTCGTCGGTCGGGTGGGTGGCGACGGCCGCCACGTGCAGCCCCGCGTCGCGCGCGGCGTCGGCGGAGGGGCCGCCGATGGCGACGACGGCGGTGGCCGTCCCCGCCTGGGCGGCGATCTCGCGCGCCACCGAGCCGGACGACACGACCACCAGGTCGAAGCCCCCGGCGCGGGCGCGGTCCGCGACGTCGGCGGGCAGCGCGTGGTGCACCGTGCGGTAGGCGGTCACGACGTGCGGCGCCCAGCCGCGGACGGCCAGGCCGTCGTCCAGGGTGGGCCGGGCGAGGTCGCCGAGCGGCAGCAGCACGGCGCGCGGCTCGTCGTCGGTGGCCTCCGGGTCGGGGAACGCCGCGACCAGCCCGGCGGCGGTGGCGTCGGCCTCCGGCACGAGGTCGGTCGTGACGCCCGCGGCGGCGAGGGCACGGGTGGTCGCGGGCCCGACGGCGGCCCAGCGGACCGGCGCACCGGCGAGGTTCGCGCCGGTGCGGGCGGCCGCGTCCACGAGGGCGTCGACGGCGTTGACGCTGGTCACGACGGCCCAGGCGAAGGCGCCGCCGGCGAGGCCGCGGACGGCGTCGTCGAGGGGGCCGAGGTCGGCCGCGGGCGCGCGCTCGATGACGGGGGCGACCACGACGTCGTGCCCGGCCGCCCGTAGCAGCGCCGCGAGCGATGCCCCGCGCTCGGTCGTGCGCGCCACGAGGACGGCGCGCCCCGTGGTGCGCTCGCCGGTCACGAACCCTCCGGGTCGTCCGTGCCGGTGGGGGCGTGGAGCGGCTCGACGTCCTGTCGCGGCGCGACGTGGTCCGCCTCGCCGGTGCGCGGCATTCCCGTGCCGCCCACGAGCGGCGCGAGCCGTTCGGCACCGTCGGCCAGCAGGGACTCCGCCACCCGGACGCCGAGCGCCGTCGCGGCCTCGTCCTGCGCGACGGCGTCGCCCCCGAGCGGCGCGGACGCGGCGTGGGTGAGCTGCTCGGTGCCGTCGACGCGCGCCACGACGGCGGTGAGCTGCAGCTCGCCCGCCTCGACCCGGGCGTGCGCGCCGACCGGCGCGGCGCAGCCGGCCTCCAGCCGCGCGAGCACCGCGCGCTCGGCGAGCACGGCGAGCCGGGTGGGGCGGTGGTCGAGCGCGGCGAACGCCTCGCCCAGCGCGGACCCCGCCAGGTCCGCGGTGCGTGCCTCGACGGCGAGCGCGCCCTGCCCGGGGGCGGGTGCGACGACGGCGGGGTCGAGCAGGTGCGTCACGACCTCCGTGCGGCCCAGGCGCGACAGCCCGGCGTGCGCGAGGACGACGGCGTCGAGGTCGGCGTCGGGGCCGAGGGCGCGCGCGAGCCGCGTCTCCACGTTGCCGCGGATGTCGACCAGCTCGACGTCGGGGCGTGCGGCCTTCACCTGTGCGGCCCGGCGCGGCGACCCGGTGCCCACGCGGGCGCCGCGCGGCAGCGTGTCGAGGGTCAGCCCGTCGCGGGCGCACAGGGCGTCGCGCGGGTCCTCGCGCTCGGGGGTGACGATCGTGAGGTCGGCGGGCTGCGCCGTGGGCAGGTCCTTGAGCGAGTGCACGGCGACGTCGCAGCGCCCGTCGAGCAGGGCCTCCCGCAGCGCGGTGACGAAGACGCCGGTGCCGCCCAGCGAGGCGAGCGAGCCGGTCTTCACGTCGCCCTCGGTGCGGATCCGGACCAGCTCGACCGGCCGGCCCAGCAGCTCCTCCAGCCGGCGCGCGACCATGCCGGACTGCGTCGTGGCGAGGGCGCTGCCGCGGGTGCCGAGGCGCAGCGGGGCAGGGGCTGTCTCGGGGGTGCTCACCCGTCCAGTGTCGCGCAGCGGTGCGGCCTGTGGACAACTTCCGGCCGGACGGGCGACCGATCTCACACGGTGCGCCCGTCGTCCTGACGTCCGGTCGTGACAGCGCGTCACCACCATCGCCGAGGTAGTTCGAGAATCGCCGAGGTAGTTCCAGACCCCGCGAGGTAGTCCACTACCTCGTCAGGTCTCGAACTACCTCGTCAGGTCTCGAACTACCTCGCGGGTCAGAGGGCGGCGACGGCGGCCTGCGCGTGCGCGACGATCGCCGCGAGGCCGGTGCCGGCCACCCACCCCCCGGTGACGGCCAGCCCCGGCGTGTGCCCGACGGCGGCGGTGAACGCCGCGACGTCGGCGCGGTAGGCGGGGGTGGGCGGCGGCAGGGAGCCGTCCCACCGCTGCAGCAGGTGGTCGCGGACCCGGCCGGTGAGGTCGACGCCGAGCAGCGCGGACGCGTCGCGGGCGGCCTCGTCGGCGGTGGGCGGCACCGTCGGGGTGCCGATGCGGCCGTACGACAGGCGCACCACGTGCACGCCCGGCCCGACGGCGGCGCGCACGCGGTCGGCGAGCCACGGCCACTTCGCGGTGGCGTGGGTGAGCGCCTTCGCCCGCACCCCGGAGCCGGCGCCCTCGTCGTCCGGCGCCACGAGCATCCCGGAGCCGCGGGGCGCGTCGTCGAGCTCGGGGGCGTCGAGCAGGAGGGTCGCGAGCCAGATGTCGGCGCCGTCCTCGGGGGTGGGCACGACGACGCCGACCGGCGCGGTCACCGGGTCGTTCTCGAGCGGCGCGACCCACGGCGCGAGCAGCGGGGCGACGCGCGGCGTCGTCACGACCAGCCGCGGGGCGCGCACGGTGCCGCCGGCGGACGTCGTGACCTGCCACTGGGTGCCGAGACGCTCGACGGCCACCACCCGCTGCGCCACGCGGACGGCGGCGTGGATGGGGCCGGTCGCGTCGGTGCGCGGGGAGTCGGCGAACTCCTCGGCGCTGGCGGCGATCTCGCCGGTCAGGGCCTCGACGAGGGCGTGGATGCCGCCGTCGATGCCGCGGACGGCGGACCCGGCGGGCGCGGCGGACCGCAGCTCGCCGACGGCGCGCGACAGCGACCCGGTGCGGGCGAAGGCGTCGAGCAGCCCGGGCGCGACGGTGGCCACGTCGAGCCGGTCGAGCGGCGCGGAGTGCACGCCGGTCGCCACCGGGGCCACGAGGCGGTCGGCCACGCGCCGCCCGAGACGGGAGCGCACCAGCGTCCCGAGGTCCGTGGTGTCGGCGACGAACCGCGGCAGCACCCGGTCGAGGCTCGCCCGCAGCACGCCGGGCCAGCCGATCGCACGCCGCACGTCGGGGGCCCACGGCGTCGACGGGATACCGAGCACGCCCGCCTTCGGCAGGGGGAACGCGTGGCCGGCGGAGTAGCCCCACGCGGACAGGGGGGCCGGGCTCACGACGTCCAGCCCGAGCTCGTCGGCCAGATCCGTGACGGCGGTGCCGCGGGCGGCGAACGACTCCGCACCCAGGTCGAGGCGCACGGGCACCGACCCGAACGCGCCGCCGCGCACGGGGCCGCCGACGCGGTCCGACGCCTCGAGCACCACGACCTGCAGCCCGCGCCGCACCAGCGTGCGCGCGGCGACGAGCCCGCCGATCCCGCCGCCCACGACCACGGCGTCGACGTGCTCCGCGGCCCGCGCGGGCGGGGTCGCGGCGTCGGGGGAGCCGAGCGGCGGGAGCGGCGTCACAGCGAGTGGACCAGCTCGACGACGCGGGTCAGCACGGTCGGGTCGGTGTCCGGCGGCACGCCGTGGCCGAGGTTGACCACGTGGCCGGGCGCGGTCGCGCCGCGTGCGACGACGTCGCGCACGTGCGCCTCGAGCACCGGCCACGGGGCGGCGAGCAGCGCGGGGTCGATGTTGCCCTGCACGGGCACGGCGCCGCGGGGGTGGTCGGCGAGCAGGGCGGCGGCCTCGTCGATCGGGGTGCGGTAGTCGACACCGACGGCGGGGTGGGTGACGCCCGCCGCGTCGAGCACGTCGCGCAGCGCGGGCAGCAGGTGCCCGGTGCCGGTGCCGAAGTGGATGGCGGCCAGGCCGTCGTCGCTGCCGGGGAGGCGCAGGTCGGAGACGTGCGACAGCGCGGCCGTCGACGAGGGCGCGACGTGCGCCGTGTAGTCGGCGAGCGCGAGCGAGCCGGCCCAGGAGTCGAAGAGCTGGACGGCGGACGCGCCGGCGAGCACCTGCGTCCGCAGGAACCGGCCGGTGAGCTCCGCGGTCCACGCGGTGAGCCGCGCCCAGGTCTCGGGGTCCGCGTGCATGAGGGTGCGCGCGGCGAGGTGGTCGCGCGACGGGCGCCCCTCCACCAGGTAGGCGGCGAGCGTGAACGGCGCGCCGCCGAAGCCGAGCAGCGGCACGTCGCCGAGCTCGGCCACGGTGAGGCGCACGGCCTCGGCGATCGGGGCGAGGGCGCCGTCGTCGAGGGTGCGCGAGGTGAGGCGGGCGACGTCCTCGGCCGTGCGGTACGGCTGGTCCATCACGGGCCCGACGCCGGGCTTGATGTCCACGTCGACGCCCGCCAGCCGCAGCGGCACGACGATGTCGCTGAAGAAGACGGCCGCGTCCACGTGGTGGCGCCGCACGGGCTGGAGGGTGATTTCCGCGGCGAGCGGTGGCCGGAGGCAGGAGTCGAGCATCCCTACCCCCTGACGGACCTCGCGGTACTCGGGCAGGGACCTGCCGGCCTGCCGCATGAACCACACGGGGGTCACGTCCGGACGATCGCCCCGCAGGGCACGCACCAGCGGGGCGTGCGTCGTCCGGCCGTCGACCAGCGGGTGGTCGGCGGGCAGCAGGGTGGGCTCGCGCCCCGGCTCGGAGGCGATCGTGGGGGATGTCACGGTCCATGATTCTGCCCCGGTTGTTCGGCCCTCTTAAAGTGGAGCCACTGTGGTACTCCTCTCCCTCACCGCCTCGCACCGCGAGCTGGACCTGGACGCGCTCGAGCGGCTGTCCACCGGTTCCGGCTCCGTCGGGCGAGTCGCCGTGGGTTCCTGCGGGCCCGTCCAGGGCGCCGTGGTGATCTCCACGTGCAACCGTTTCGAGCTCTACCTGGACGTCGACGCGCCGGTGCACGGCGACGCCGTGCGGCACACGACGAAGCACGTCGCGGCCCTGGTGGCGGCGGGTTCCGGCGTGACCGAGGAGGTCGCGGCGGACTCGTTCACGGTCCGCACCGGGCCCGAGGTCACCTCGCACCTGTTCGCGGTCGCCGCCGGGCTGGACTCGATGGTCGTGGGGGAGCGGGAGATCGCCGGTCAGGTGAAGCGCGCCCTCGCCGAGGCCCGCGAGGACGGCACCACGTCCAAGACCCTCGAGCTGCTGTTCCAGACGGCGTCGCGCACGTCGAAGCGCGTCGGCACGCGGACGGAGCTCGGCGCCGCCGGGCGGTCCGTCGTGTCGCTCGGTCTGGACCTCGCAGGCCGGGACCTCCTGCGCGGCCGGGGCGAGCACGACGGCTCGTGGCGGGGCGTGCGGACGGTGCTCATCGGCACGGGCTCGTACGCGGGGGCGTCGGTGGCGGCCCTGCGCGCCCGCGGCTGCGACGACGTGCGGGTGTACTCGCGCTCCGGCCGCGCCGAGGTCTTCGCGGAGGGCCACGACGTCGAGGCGGCGCCGGACCTGATCGAGGCGCTCGCCGACGCCGACCTCGTGGTGTCGTGCTCGGGTGCCCGCGGACGCGGTCCCGCCGGCGGGGTCGCGGACGGGCGGGCCGAGGCCTCCCTGGAGTACGTGCTCGACGCCGCCGCCGTGGTGCGCTCGCGCGAGCGGGCCGCGGCCGCCGCGGGAGACGAGCCCGAGCCGCGGCCCCTCGTGGTCCTCGACCTGGCGCTGCACCGCGACGTCGACCCGCGGGTCGCGGACGTCGAGGGCGTGCTGCTGTACGACCTGGGCACGCTCAAGGCGCACGCCCCGGCCACGGCCGCGGACGTCGTCGACCGCGCCCGGCGGATCGTGGACGACGCGGCCGAGGGCTTCGAGGAGACCCGCCTGGGCCGCGCCGCGGACGCCGCCGTCGTGGCGCTGTTCGACGCGGCCGAGGTCGAGGTCCGGCGTGAGGTCGACGCGGCGGTCGACCGCCTGACGACGGAGCTCGCGGCCCGCGGCGAGACCCCCGACGAGGCCGACGTCGACGCCATCGCGCGCGACGTCCGCAAACGCGCGCACGCCGCCCTGCACGGCGAGATCGTGGCGGTGCGCGCCGACGCGCTGGCGCGGGCGCGGGCCGAGGAGGCCGCCGTCGTGTCCGGGGCCGAGGAGCTCGTCTCCGACGCGGAGCGCGGGGCCCGCCGCTGAGCGGTCGCTGACCGGGACCCGAGCAGGGTCCGGCCTGTCGCGATCGTCCGGCAGAGCCCGGTTCGGCGGGGGAGTCCTGGATCACCCTGTTTCAGCGCGCGCGTCCGGCATGTCAGCACTAGCGTTCCGAGCGCGGGC
Source organism: Isoptericola sp. NPDC060185 (assembly GCF_042728595.1). NCBI lineage: Bacteria > Bacillati > Actinomycetota > Actinomycetes > Micrococcales > Promicromonosporaceae > Isoptericola > Isoptericola sp. NPDC060185. Next base: position 8,826 of record NZ_JBHWYY010000110.1, read on the forward strand.
CACCGGTCCGCCACAAGCCGGCCGTCGACGGCTGGGTCCGCCTCGAAAGGACGCACGAGATGAACACGTTCTGGGACTTCTTCTGGTACCTCGTCTGGATCTTCCTCTTCATCGCCTACCTGATGGTGCTGTTCCAGATCCTCACCGACCTGTTCCGCGACCGGGAGCTCAACGGCTGGTGGAAGGCCCTGTGGGTGGTCCTCCTGATCTTCATCCCGCTGCTCACGGCCCTCGTATACCTCATCGCCCGCGGCCGGGGGATGTCGGAGCGGCAGATCGCGGCGGTGAAGGAGGCCAAGGCCGGTACCGACGCGTACATCCGCGACGTGGCGGGGGCGCCGGCGGACCACATCGCCTCGGCCAAGAAGCTGCTGGACGAGGGCACGATCACGCCCGAGGAGTTCGAGCGCCTCAAGGCGAAGGCCCTCTCCTGACGGTAGCCGCCTGACCTTCTAAATAAGACGCCCGGCCCCGCACACGTGTGGGACTTGGT
>NZ_JBHWYY010000111.1:0-8909 GCF_042728595.1 Isoptericola sp. NPDC060185
GGCAGTTGACACCGTTATCGGCCGGAATCCGGCCCGATAACGGTGTCAACTGCCTGTTCGGCACTGTGGCGGGGCGGGCGGAGGGGTCAGCGGGAGAGAGTCAGGCGCTGCGCGACGGCGACGGGCAGCGCGGAGCGCAGCACCGTGTACGCGTGCCGCGGCCAGGACCACGGGCGCACGCGGACCGAGGGCAGGTCGCCGGCGCGGGAACGCCGGGCCAGGTCGTGCACGGCCGCGGGCAGGCCCGACGGCGCGGTGTGCAGGTAGTGCTCCTCGCTCCACACCGGGTCGGGCGTGGGGCCGCCGGCGCGGAGGGTGGTGGCGACGTCGTCCAGGCGGCGCAGGCAGCCCGACGCCGCGAACGGCTCGTTGAGCTGCTCCGGGCCGACGCCGAAGTCGGCGAGGAACACCGTGGGCAGGCCGCGGGCCATCGACTCCAGCCCGGCCGTCGAGCTGACCGTGAGCAGCGCCGTGCCCGGCGTGAGCTGGTCGGCCATGGGGCCGGTGGCGAAGGCGACCGCGCCGGCGGCGTGCCCGAGGCCCGCGTGCTCGGCCTCCCAGAGCGCGTCGAGGGGGTGTGCCTCGTTGTGGGTCTGGCGCTCGCCCGCGCGGGCGCGCAGCTTGACGACCACCTCCAGCCCGTCCGCCGCGAGGCCTCCGAGCCCGTCGAGCAGGGCCACGCGCTCGGCGCGCGTGGCGGGCACCTTGGCCTGCGCCGCCAGCACCACGCGTCGCACCGGGGCGGGCGCGGCGGTCGGCGAATCGTCGAGGAACGGCAGCCGCGTGAGCACGAGGTCGGGGCGCGCGCCCTGGTTGGCGAACGCCTCGACGTACGGCGCCGCCTCCACGCGCGCGTGCACCACGAACGCGTCGCACCAACGCCGCCAGCCGGTGCCCTGCGGCGTGGCGGGCAGCGCCATGCCGGGCAGCCCGGTCAGCAGGGCGGGACGGCGGCCGGCGGGCAGTGCCCGCACCACCTGCGCGGCGACGAGCTCCGCGACGGGCCCGGTGGCGGCGACGAGGACGACGTCGGGACGGGTGCGGCGCACCAGCCGGCGCAGCGCCCGCGGGCCCAGCACCGGCGGGCGCCCGACGCCCGTGCCGCTGACGGCCGCGGCCGCCTGGCCCGCCGTCGGGGCGATGGGGGAGCGCACCAGCACGGCCGAGACGCGCACGCCCTCGGCGGCCTCGGCACCGTCGGCGCCGTCAGCACCGTCGTCGTCGCGGAGGCGGGCCAGCGTCCAGACCCCCCACTTGAGGTAGGAGTCGGAGTCGGCGACCGCGAGCACGCGGGGCGCCCGGCGCTCGACGGGCGGGGGGGCGGCGCTCCGCCGCTCGCGGGGCGTGGCGCGGGGGAGCGGGCGGGCGAGCGTCATGCGCGCGACGCGACCGACGCGGGCCGGCCGGGACGCAGCGGCCCCGTCGCCGGGCCCCCGGCGGACGCGGCGGACTCGGTCGCCGCGCGGGTGGCCAGCGCGTGCGTGCGGCCGAGGTGGCGGCGCAGCTCGGGCGTGGCGCGGTCGGTCCACCAGGCGTCCGGCACGGCGTGCGGGGCGACGACGACGCCGCGGGGCGCGAGCAGGCGCGAGAGGGTGACGGCCGACGTCGACGGCAGCATCACGGTGCGCTGGCCGGGTCGCAGCCCGCGCAGCCGGATCTCGACGGGGGCGCCGGGCTCGTCCACCGTGACGCCGGGCAGGCGCTCCAGCAGCGCGGACACCAGCGGGTCGTGGCGGCGGTGCGGCACGTAGCGCACGGGGCCGTCGGCGGCGATCCCGCGCACCCACGCGGCGTACCGGTCGGCGTGCACGAGCCCGTCGGCCACGAGCGCGGAGCCCACGACGACCGTCGACTCGTCGGGGGCGTTGCGCTGCGGCCGCGAGCGCAGCCACGCGAAGTCGTGGGGGCGCACGTCCACGCCGAGCGCCCGCAGCCCGACGAGCGCGTCGTCGTCCAGGGGGATGGTGGTGCACAGGGTGAGCCGCCCGGCGGCGGCGACGCGGCGCAGCCGCCGCGCGGCGAGGGCGCCGAGGCCGTAGCGCAGCGGGTCGGGCGGCGCCGTGAGGCGCACGAGCGGGGACCCCGTGAGCACCCGGCGCACGAGGTCGAGGGTCGCGAGCCCGTCGTCGACGACGACCAGGCGCTCCGGCGGCCGCGGCGCGCGCAGCAGCGCGGCCTGGAACGCCCCGGAGAACGGGTCGCCCACCACCACGGTGTCGTCGGGCAGGCGGCGCGGCGCCGGCGCGGGCTCCACGTCCAGCCCGGCGGGCAGGCCGAGGGCGCGCACGGCGTCGATCCCGGCGGTCAGGGCCGGGACGTCCGCCCGGGCCAGCACGCGGGTGCGGGCTCCGGCGTGCCCGGCGGCGTGCGCCTCGACGGCGCAGAGCAGCTGGAGCGGGGACTCGACGAGCGCGGTCACGCGGCCAGTCTCACCGCGGCGGACGACGAGCCGGGGACGTCGGCATGGCCGCCGGGTGAACGTTGGGTGGGCGGCGGGCCTCGCGCCCGGTCTCGCGCCCGGTCTCGCGCCCGGTCTCGCGCCCGGTCCTGCGTCCGGTCCCGCGCCCGTGGTGGCTCCCGGCCGGGAGGCCCCGGGGTGCCTACGATGTGCGCGTGCCGCCGTCGCGCCCCGGACCCCGGACGTCGCTCCCGCCGGGGAGCCACGCCGCGGCGACGTGGACGATCCCGGCCGACTACGGCGGCATGACGTCGGCAATGCTGCGCAGGTCGCGGTCGTTCGTCCAGGAGGCGGGCGTGCCGGTGCGGATCCTGACGTTCGCGCCGGACCTCGACGTCGACGCCGTGCGCGCGTCCCTCGAGTCCCGCGGCGAGCTGATCGACGGCACCACCCTGCACAACGTGTGGCACGACGTGTGCCGGCTCCCCGACGACGCCCTCGGCGTGCCCCGCCGGGCGCGCCCGGCGCGGGTGCCGGCCGCGGCGCCGGGGGAGCGGGTGCGCACGGAGGGCGGCGGCGACGGCCCAGGCCCCGGCGACGGCGAGGGCGACGGCGAGGACGACGAGACGGGCCGCGTCCTGCACTTCCGGCCGGACGGCTCGCTCGCGGCCGTCGAGGAGCGATCGCGCGTGGGCCGCCGCGCGGTGACGCTCTACGCCCGCGACGGCCGCCGCGGGCGTCGGCTGCCCTCGGTCTGGGCGCTCTACCGGTCCTGGCTCGAGGACGTGCTGCCCGCGGGGCCGCGCTTCGTCGTCGTCGACAGCAAGACGATGGTCCCGTTCTTCGCCGCCGGGGGGTGTCGCGACCTGCGCACCGTGCACGTGGTGCACGGCGCGCACCTGGCCGCGGACGCCGTCGACGCGCACGGCCCGCTCACCACGGCGCGCGCGCCGCTCGTGGAGCACCTGGACGACTTCGACGCGGTGGTCTTCCTGACCGACGCGCAGCGGCGGGACGTGCTGGACCGGGTCGGGGAGCGCGCGCACACCGTCGTGGTGCCGAACGGCACCGACCTCCCGGACGGCCCCGTGCCCGCGCACGCCGACCGGTACCGCGGCGCCGTCGTGGCGTCCCTGGTCCTGCGCAAACGGGTGGGGCACGCGGTGACCGCGACCGGGCGCGCCGCCCGGCGGACCGGCCTCGGCCTCACCCTCGACGTCTACGGCGACGGGCCCCGGCGGGCCGCGGTCGAGGCGCGCGCGGCGACGGTGCCCGGGGTCACCCTGCACGGCTTCGTGCCCGGCGCGGCGGACCGGCTGTCGGCCGCCTCGTACCTGCTGGTCACCAGCCGGTCCGAGGGGCTGCCCCTCGTCTTCGCGGAGGCGATGGCGCGCGGCTGCGTGCCGATCTCCTACGACATCCGGTACGGGCCCTCGGACATCGTCACCGACGGCGTGGACGGCTTCCTCGTGCCCGACGGCGACGTCGACGCGCTCGCGGCGGCGATCGAACGGTTCGTGACGCTCGACGACGCGGCCGTGCGGCGGATGCGCGAGGCCGCGGTCGCCACCGCCCGCGGCTACTCCGACGCCGCCGTCGTGGCGCGCTGGGCCGAGGTCTTGCACGACGTGGCCCGCCGCCCCGGGCCCGCCCGCCGGCTGCCGGTCGTGCGGCACGTGGCCGGTATGCTGCGACGCGCCCCCCACTGACCGACGACGTGTCTGGAGACCCATGCCTGCCACACCCCGGGGCGCCACGCTGCGGCGCCGGATCCGTTCGCTGGGGGGCAAGGTCGTGCGACGGCTGGGGCTGCTGCCCGGTGGCATGCCGGACGGGCTCGGCGAGGACGAGGCGCTGCTCGGCACGTCGTGGCCGTACGAGGTGCTGGTCTACTTCGCGGACACCCCCGAGGCGCTGTACCAGATCGAGCAGTGGTACGACACGTTCCGCGCGCTGCACGCCGAGCACCCGCTGGTCGTCGTCACGCAGGACTCCCGCACGGCCCGCGCGATCCGCCGCGACAGCGGCCTGGACGTGCGCACGGTCGCGCGCTACACGACGCTCGACGACGTCCTGGGCCGCTCGGCCACCAAGCTCGCGCTGTACGTGAACCACAACCCGGAGAACTTCACGTGCCTGCGGTTCGGGCAGCTGGTGCACGCGTCGCTCATGCACGGCGACAGCGACAAGCTCGTCACGGTGTCCAACCAGACCAAGGCGTACGACTTCTCGTTCGTCGCGGGGCAGGCCGCGGTGGAGCGGATGGCGCGGTTCAGCACCCTGTACGACGCGCATGCCCGCTGCGTGCCCGTGGGCCGCCCCCAGCTGGACGATCAGCTGAGCCTGCGCGCCAGGACCCCGCGCGGCACGCTCCCGACGGTGCTGTACGCGCCCACGTGGGAGGGCGGGCAGCCGTCCGCCGAGTACGGGTCGGTCGCGACGCACGGGCCGGCGATCGTGCGGGCCCTCGTGGAGTCCGGCCGCTACCGGGTGCTCTACCGCCCGCACCCGCTCACCGGCGTCCGCGTCGCTGCGTACGGCGAGGCGGACAAGGCGATCCGCGAGTACCTCGCCGCGGCGCCGGCGCCCGCCGAGGGCCCCGGCCACGGCACGGACACCCACGGCGACGTCGCGCCCGCCTTCGCGGCCGCCGACCTGCTGGTCTGCGACGTCTCCGGCGTCGCCATGGACTGGCTCGCGACGGGCGAGCCGATCGTCGTGACGCGCCCCGTGGGCGACGTGATCATCGCCTCCAGCCCGCTCCTGGAGCTGGCCCCGGAGCTGCCGGTGTCGGCGCTCGGCGACGTGGTCGCCGTCGTGGACCGCGAACTCGGCCAGGACCCGACGCGCGAGCAGCGCCTCGCGCTGCGGGAGCACTACCTCGGTGACACCGCCCCCGGCGCCGCCACGCGCCGGTTCGTCGCCGCGTGCGAGCGGCTGATGGACGTCCGCGACCGCGAGGTCGCCCGGGTCAAGGCCGCGGAGCAGGCCTGACGCACGGCTGACCCATTCAGGTCCGACGCCGCCCGGTCCGGGTCACGCCGGTCCCGGGCCGGGGCGCGCGGCGACGAGGGCGTCGCGGCGGGCCACGCAGTCGTCGACGAAGTCGAGGAACCTCCTGCTGCTCTCGCCGCGCGCGAAGCCGAAGTAGTGGTCGCGCAGGCGCGCCCGCTCGTCGCGCCGCGGGTCGGCGGCGAGGTTCGCGGCGAGCACCCCCGCGAGGTCGCCGACGGTGTCGTCGTCGACGACGTCCGCGGCGCCCGCGAGCGGCGCCTCGGCGACGAGCCGGACGCGGTCCGTGCGCCGGTCGGTGAGGACGACGGGCGCGTCGGGCCGCAGGTAGAGGAAGTCGAGCCCGACGGCGGAGATGTCCGTCACGAGGAGGTCGGCGGCCGCGAACAGGCCGCGGACGTCGGCCCGGAGCGGCCGCTCGTGCGGCGCGCCCGCGGCGGCGAGCAGGCGGACGATCTCCGCGTGCGCGGCCGCCACCGCGCGGTCCTCGCCGTCGAGCACCCGGGGGTGCGGCTTGTAGACGACCCGGACGTCGGGGAGGGCCAGCAGGGCGCGCACGACGGCGACGCCGTACCGGTCCAGGGAGGTGTAGTTGTTGGCGTCGTCCTCGCCGGACCACGTCGGGGCGTAGAGCACGGTGCGCCGGCCGGGCAGGGGCGCGAGGGTCGGCACGACGTCGAGGTCGAGCTGCGGGCGCCCGCACACGACGAGGCGGCCGAGGTCGAAGTTGATGAGCGCGCGGCGGTGCCGCTCGACCGCGGCCGGGCCCGCGACGACGACGTGGTCGTAGGCCTTGGCCTGGTTCGAGACCATCGAGATCTTGTCGGACTCGCCGTGGTTGACGTGCACGTGCAGGGCCCGCTGGTAGATCAGCGACTGGAAGTTCCGCCAGCCGTTGTTGACGTAGACGACCACCTTGACGTCGATCTGCTTGTAGAGGCGGCGCAGGCCGTCGAGCTCGAGCGCGTAGAGCACGGGGAGGTCGGTGGCGGCCCGCAGCTGCTCGGTGAGCTCCCACTGGCGGGTGACGACGGCCAGCGGGTGCCGCTCGGCGACGCGCTCGAGCACGGGCAGCCACTGTCGCAGCTGGTAGGCCTGCAGGGGCGTGTCGGCGAAGTACGCGACGACGGGGTACGGCGGCAGCCCCTCGACCTCGGGGGAGAGCTCGGGCGGCTCGCCGCCGATGGTGCTGCTCACCAGCCGCTTGGCCCGGGAGCCCGCGCTCAGGAGCGTGCGGGCGAGCGCCCGTCGGGCGCGCAGCCGGAGGGTGGACCGCGGGGCGCTGACGTCGGGCATCGTGGCCTCCCTGCGGGCCGGGCGGGGGTTCACCCCGGTGTCATCTCGAGTATTCCACGGGGTCACCGGCAGGCCACGGGTTCGTCGCCGGGGGCTGGGATCGGGGGCGGTTCGTCGCTGTAGGATCGACGGGGCCTGTCAGCCACAGGCCGTACCTAGAAGACGGGTATGCCAGCTACGTGACCACCGACACCACCACGGGCGCCGCATCGGGTGACCGCGGGAAGCCGGGGCCGGACGCACTTCGCCCTCCGGATCCGGTCGTGCCCGACACCACCTCGCGGGAGCGCCAGGCGATCGCGGAGCAGTTCGGTCTGCGCCCCATGGGCGTGCGCCCGCCGCTCGGCCGGTACATCAAGGACGTCGCCTCGCGCTGGGCGTTCATCCGCGTGCTCGGCACCGCGACCGCCTACTCCAAGAACCAGAACAACTACCTCGGTCAGCTGTGGGCCGTCCTCAACCCGATCCTCAACGCGATCGTCTACGTGCTGATCTTCGGCATCCTGCTCGGCACGAGCCGGGGCGTCCTGAACTCGATCGCGTTCATCGTGATCGGCACGTTCCTGTACCGGTTCTTCGAGCAGTCGGTGCACGCGGGGTCGCGGTCGATCGCGCAGAAGTCGAACCTCATCCGGTCGCTGCACTTCCCGCGCGCGGTGCTGCCGATCGCGCAGGTGGTCTCCCTGCTGACCACGCTCGTCCCGGCGCTGCTGGTGATGTGCGCGATCGTGCTGCTCAGCGGCCTGCTGCCAAAGTACGCGATGGTGCACGTGACGTGGAGCTGGCTCCTCCTGCCGGCGATCATCGCGCTGCTGTGGATCTTCAACACCGGCATCGCGTTCGTCGTGGCGCGGGCGGTGGCGATCACGCCGGACCTCGACAACATCATCGGCTTCGTGCTGCGCCTCGTGATGTACGCGTCGGGCGTCATCTTCCCGGTGATGCACTACGTGAAGGACCTCCCGGCGACCACGCAGGCGATCATCGGGCCGATCCTGGAGTACCAGCCCATCGCCGTGTACCTGTACGTGGCGCGCTCCATCCTGACGCAGGAGCCCACCATCCCCCAGGACCCGGTGATGTGGGCCTGGGCCGCCGGGTGGGCGGTCGTGTCGTTCGCCGTCGGTTTCGTCGTGTTCTGGCGTGGAGAGGAGCGGTACGGCCGTGACTGAGTCGGAGCTGCACCTCGACGTGGACCTCGACGAGGAGTTCGAGCCGGAGGACCTCGAGGGCCCCAAGCCGGTCGCCACCCTGGGCGACCCGGTGCTCGTCGTCGACGACCTGCACATCGTCTACCGCGTGTTCGGCGGCAAGGCAAAGCAGGTGGCGGCCAAGGGCGGCGCGAACGTGCGCGAGGCGGAGGCGCCCAAGCGCTCCTTCCTGCGCCGCCTCGTCAGCTCGACGTCGCAGCACGTGGGGGCCGTGAGCGAGGTGCACGCCGTGCGCGGCATCTCCTTCGTGGCCCGCCACGGCGAGGCCATCGGCATCGTGGGCATCAACGGGTCCGGCAAGAGCACCCTGCTGCGCGCGATCACCGGCCTCATCCCGCCGCACTCCGGCTCGGTGTACGTGGCGGGCGACCCGGCGCTGCTGGGCGTCAATGCCGCCCTCATGCCGCAGCTCTCGGGCGAGCGGAACATCTGGATCGGCGGCCTCGCCCTCGGGCTCACGCCCAAGCAGGTCGAGGAGCGGTTCGACGAGGTCGTGGAGTTCGCCGACATCGGCGACTTCGTCTACATGCCGATGAAGACGTACTCCTCGGGCATGGGGGCGCGGCTGCGGTTCGCGATCTCGTCGGCCGCCACGCCGGACATCCTCATGATCGACGAGGCGCTGGCCACGGGCGACGCGGCGTTCAAGGCGCGTTCGAAGGCGCGCATCGACGAGGTGCGCAAGAACGCCGGCACGATCTTCCTGGTGAGCCACTCGATCACCACGATCGAGGCGATGTGCACCCGCGTGCTGTGGGTGCACCAGGGCCAGCTCGTCATGGACGGCCCCACCGACGAGGTCCTGGGGCACTACCGGAAGTTCGTGCGCGCCCACCGCGCCGCGAACTCCTCGGGCCGCGCCGGCGGCGTCGGCCCGCGCGCGCGGCGCAAGAAGAAGCCGCAGGACTGACCTCGGCCCCACCGAGGCCGCGCTCGCGAACGCGAGATCGTTGTGGGTGGGCTCGTGGCCCTGTCTCGACTCGAGACAGGGC
>NZ_JBHWYY010000112.1:0-8444 GCF_042728595.1 Isoptericola sp. NPDC060185
CTGGTCGGGCCTGGCGGGAGCCGCGAGGAACGAGCGGCGGATGGCGCGCCTCGCGACACGACACCCCCGCCCCGCACCGGAAGCAACCACGAGAAAGAACCACAGCGAGCAGTTCGTAGACTGGGGAACCGTGACCACCCCCGAGGCGCCCGCCGGCGCCTACCTCGACCACGCCGCCACCACCCCCATGTCGCGGGCGGCGCTCGAGGCGTACGTGGCGGAGGCGGGGCACGCGGGCAACGCGAGCTCGCTGCACTCGGCGGGGCGCGGGGCGCGGCGGGCGGTGGAGGAGTCGCGCGAGTCGGTGGCGGCGTCGCTCGGCGCGCGACCCAGCGAGGTGATCTTCACCGCGGGCGGCACGGAGGCGGACAACCTCGCGATCAAGGGGATCTTCTGGGGCCGGCGCCGGCAGGACCCGCGCCGCACGCGGGTGCTGGTGTCCGCCGTCGAGCACCATGCGGTGCTGGACCCGGCGTTCTGGCTGGCGGGGCACGCGGGCGCGGAGATCGTGCTGCTGCCGGTGGACGGCGACGGCCGGCTCGACCTGGCGGCGCTGCGCGCGGAGCTGGCCGAGCACGCCGACGAGGTGGCCCTCGTCTCGGTGATGTGGGCCAACAACGAGGTGGGCACGCTGCAGCCGGTGCGCGACGTGGTGCGGCTGGCGCACCAGCACGGCGTGCCCGTGCACACGGACGCGGTGCAGGCGGTGGGGCAGGTCGAGGTCGACTTCGCGGCGTCGGGCGTGGACGCGCTCACGGTCACGGGCCACAAGCTGGGCGGCCCGCTGGGCGTGGGTGCCCTGCTCGCACGCCGGGACCTGCCGCTGGAGGCGGTGCTGCACGGCGGCGGCCAGGAGCGGGGCGTGCGCTCGGGCACGCTGGACGTGCCCGCGATCCGGTCGTTCGCCGTCGCGCTCGCGGAGGCGGTCGACGGATGGCGGGAGCGCGCGGCGCACCTGGCGGCGCTGCGCGACGCCCTCGTCGCGGGCGTGCGCGCCGCGGACCCCGAGGCGGTGCTGCGCGGGCCGGACCCGGCGTCCGAGCCCGCCGGGCGCCTGCCCGGTAACGCGCACTTCACGTTCCCCGGCGCCGAGGGCGACTCGCTGCTGTACCTGCTGGACTCGGCGGGCGTGCAGGCGTCGACGGGCTCGGCGTGCCAGGCGGGCGTGCCCCAGCCGTCGCACGTGCTGCTCGCGATGGGCGTGCCGGAGCTGGAGGCGCGCGGCGCGCTGCGCTTCACCCTCGGCGCGACGTCGTCCGACGACGACGTGGCGCGGCTCGTCGCCGCCCTGCCCCAGGTGGTGCAGCGGGCGCGCGCGGCCGGTCTGGTGTCGGGCGTGGCCCCGGCGCGGTCGGGGGGTGCGGCGTGAAGGTGCTGGCCGCGATGTCGGGTGGCGTGGACTCGGCCGTCGCCGCGGCGCTCGCCGTGGAGGCGGGGCACGACGTCGTGGGCGTGCACATGGCGCTGAGCCGCAACCGCGACCAGTTCCGCACGGGCTCGCGCGGCTGCTGCTCCATCGAGGACGCCGGCGACGCGCGCCGGGCCGCGGACGTGCTCGGCATCCCCTACTACGTCTGGGACCTCTCGGAGACGTTCGAGCAGACCGTCGTCGCGGACTTCCTGTCGGAGTACGAGGCGGGCCGCACGCCGAACCCGTGCGTGCGCTGCAACGAGCACATCAAGTTCGAGGCCCTGCTCGACAAGGCGACGGCGCTCGGCTTCGACGCCGTCGCGACGGGGCACTACGCGCAGGTCGTGACGCGCGAGGCCCCCGACGGCACCGTGACCCGCGAGCTGCACCGGTCCCCGAACGACGAGAAGGACCAGTCGTACGTGCTGGCCGTGATGGGCCGGGACCGGCTGGCGCGCTCGATGTTCCCCCTCGGCGAGTTCGCCTCCAAGGCCGAGGTGCGCGCGGAGGCGGAGCGGCGCGGCCTGTCGGTGAGCGCCAAGCCCGACTCCTACGACATCTGCTTCGTGGCCGACGGCGACACCCGCGGCTTCCTGCGCGAGCGCCTCGGCTCCCGGCCGGGCGACGTCGTGGACACCGCCGGGAACGTCGTCGGCGAGCACGACGGCGCGTACGCGTTCACGGTGGGCCAGCGCAAGGGCCTCGGCCTCGGGCGCCCCGCCGCCGACGGGCGCGCGCGGTACGTGGTGGACGTGCAGGCGTCGTCCAACACGATCGTCGTGGGCCCGGCCGAGCTGCTCAGCGTGGACCGGATCGAGGCCGGCGCGGCCGTGTGGCTCACGGCCCCCGACGAGCTCGCCGGGTCGGCATGGCTCGACGACGTCGAGGTGCAGGTCCGGGCGCACGGGGCGCCCGTGCCCGCGCGGGTGCGCGCGACGACCGACGCCGACGGCGCTGCGGGGATCGACGTCGAGCTCACCGGGCGTCCGCTGCGGGGCGTCGCCGCCGGGCAGTCGCTGGTCGTGTACCGCGGGACGCGCGTGCTCGGGCAGGGCACCGTCGCCCGCGCCTGGCGGGCCTGACGCGGTCTATCCCCGCGCGAGACGCTGCCGGTGCGCCTCGTAGAGCACGATCGACGCGGCGTTGGACGCGTTGAGGGAGCTCGCGGAGCCGGCCATCGGGATGGCGACCGTGACGTCGGCCGCCTCGCGCCAGCCCTTCGACAGGCCGACGGTCTCGTTGCCGACGGCCAGGAGCACCGGGCCGGTGAGGTCGACGTCGGCGGGCGCGGCGTCGCCGTCCTCGTCGGTCGCGACGACGGTGACAGGGGTGCCCGCGGCGCGCTGCGCGCCCACCCAGTCGAGGACCTCGTGGTGGGACGCCGCGCGCACCACGGGCAGGGCGAAGAGCGAGCCGGTGGACGCGCGCACCGACTTCGGGTCGTACGGGTCGGCCGCGTGCCCGGTCACGACGAGCCCGTCGGCGCCGAACGCGTCCGCGGACCGCACGACCGCGCCGACGTTGCCCGGCTGCGTGGGGCGGTCGAAGACCACGCCGAGGAACGACGGCCCCACGGGGACCCGGCCCAGGTCGTCGGCGGGCATGGCGACGACGGCGAGCAGCTCGGAGGCGCCGGCGTCCTTCTCGGAGAGCTCGGCGAGCAGCTCGGGCGACATCGCGATCGTCTCCGCGCCCGTGGCCTGGAGCATGTCCTTGGCCCACGACGAGAGCCGGCGGTCGGTCTCGTGCAGCAGGGTGCGCACCTGCCAGCCGTGCTCGACGGCCATGGTGATGGGCCGCACGCCCTGCACCAGGAACTCGCCGGCGCGGCCGCGCTTGGTGCGGTTGGTGAGCAACGTCTGGAGCTGCTGGAAACGGGCGTTGCGCACGGTGATCCGCATGGCGGCAAGTCTCCCACGGCGGTGCCCGGGCGATCACCGCCGCAGCTCGTGCTCCCACCACACCTGGTCGCGGGTGACCCAGTGCTCCACCTCGAGCCCGTCGGTCACGCGCACGAGGTGCATCTCCCGCACCGTGAAGCGCCGGTGCGACGGCGGCACCCCGAGGAAGAACCCGGCGTGCAGCGCGCTGAACGCGACGTGCAGGGCCACGAGCTCGCCCTCGCAGAGGGCGTGCAGCACCTCGACGCGCTGCTCGTCGAACGCGTCGTGGAACCACTGCATCGTGGCGACCAGGGCGTCGGGGCCGCCCGTGCAGCCCGGCAGCACGTCGTGGTTGCGGAAGCCGGGCGCGAGCTGGCGGCGCAGCACCGCCTCGGCGCCGGACGGCATGGCGTTCGCGTGCACGCGGGTGGCGACGGCGCGGGCGGCGGACGGCAGGTGGGCCGGGAGCGTCGCGGGCTGCGCGGTGACCGGGGCCGCGGGTGACGCGGGCGCCTGGTCGAGGATCACGGACATCGGGACTCCTTCGTCCGGCCGGTACGGTGCTCCCGGTGAGCGCCGTCGACGGCCGCTCCTATTCTTCGAGAGCAGCGAGCCGCCGCGACGTGACGCGGCGGAGGAGGTGACGTGGTGGTGAAACCTTCGACGACCCGCAGGACGACCCGGGGCGGGGACCGGTGACCGCCGTCTCCGGGCACGGCCCGTGGCCGGGCGGCGCGCGCGACGAGCTCGTCGCGCAGCAGACCGTCCTCGACGACCTGGCCTCCCTGCCGACCGGCGTCGAACCGCTGCCGTTCCTCACCCAGCTCACCGGGCGCGGCCCGGGCGCGGACCCGGTGGGCCGCACGGCCGCGATGCTCGCGGAGATGCCGGTGGAGCTCGGCCCGCACGGCTGGAAGCTCGCCGACCACCCGGGCGCCGACCTGCGCCGCGCCGACGCGCTGCTGCGCGAGGACCTGTCCGCGCTCGCCGTCGCCGCCGTCGGGCACGACGGACCCCTCGCCGTCGAGCTGGTGGGCCCGTGGACCCTCGCCGCGGAGCTCTGGTCGGCGCGCGGCGACCGCGTGCTCGCCGACGTCGGGGCGCGGCGCGACCTGTCCCTCGCCCTGGCGGAGGCGGTGCGCACCCACCTCGCCGGTGTGCGCGCCCAGGTGCCGGGGGCGACGCCGGTCGTGCAGCTCACCGAGCCGCTGCTCGGCCAGGTGCACGCGGGGGTGCTGCCGAGCTTCTCGGGCTACTCGCGGCTGCGCGCGGTGCCCGGACCCGACGTCGTGGAGGGCCTGCGGCCGGTGATCGAGGCGGCGCACGACGCCGGGGCGCGGGTCGTCGTGCACCTCGGCGGCACGTGGGTGGGGGTGCCGCCCGCCGCGCTCGCCGGGGCGGACGCCGTCGGGCTGGCCCTCGGGGATCTCGGCGGCGCGGGGGACGCCCCGGGCTGGAACGAGCGCGCCTGGGAGCTGCTCGCCCGCGCCACCGAGCGCGGGGTCGGGCTGTGGGCGGGGCTCCCGCCCGCCACGGTCTCGCAGTGCTCCGGGCCGCAGCTCGGCGAGCTGGTGCGCCTGGTGGCCGAGCCGTGGCGGCGCGTGGGGCTGCCGGCGACGGGCCTCGCGGACGTCACGCTGCTCGCCGCGCCCCGTCGTCGGCTCGAGGGCGCCGACACCCATCGCGCCGAGCTGGCGAACCTCGGCCGGGTGGCGGAGGCGCTCGCGGAGCGCGCCGCGGGATGAGCCCGCCGCGCTCCCGAAACTGCGTAGGCTGAACCACGGCGTCGGGCCCACGGGTGCGGTGCCCCGCGACCTGCCCCCGACCTGCCCCCGACCTGCGAAGGACGCCCGTGACCAGCCTCCGAGCCGTGCTGTTCGACCTCGACGGCGTGCTCACCCCGACCGCCGAGGTGCACATGCGGGCGTGGGAGCGCCTGTTCGCGCCGTACTGCCAGGAGCGCGCCCTCGCGCCGTACACGTCCGCGGACTACTTCGCGCACATCGACGGCAAGCCCCGGTACGACGGCGTGGCCGCGTTCCTCGCCTCGCGCGGCGTCGAGCTGCCGCGCGGCACGGCGGACGACGCACCCGGCGAGGACACGGTGAGCGCGCTCGGCAACCGCAAGGACGCCATCGTCAACCGCATGTTCGCCGAGGAGGGCATCGCGCCCTACCCGGGCTCGGTGCGCTTCCTCGACGCCGTGACGGCGGCGGGGGCGCAGGTGGCCGTGGTCTCGTCGTCGCGCAACACCCCCGCGGTGCTCGCCGCGGCGGGGCTCGCGGACCGGTTCGACGTCGTCGTGGACGGCAACGTCGCGGCCCGCGAGCAGCTGGCCGGCAAGCCCGCCCCCGACACGTACCTGCGCGCCGCCGAGCTCCTCGGCGTGCCGGCGGAGCAGTCCGTCGTCGTGGAGGACGCGCTGTCCGGCGTGCAGGCCGGGGCCGCGGGCCCGTTCGGCCTCGTGCTGGGCGTCGACCGGGGCGTGGGCGCGCAGGCGCTCGCCGCGCACGGCGCGGACCGGGTGGTCGCCGACCTCGGCGAGCTGGACGCGTCGATCCTCGACGCGCCCGCCGACCGTGACGACGAGAACGACGAGCGCACGCAGCAGGGGGACCAGGCATGATCAAGCGCACCGCCGACGAGCAGCGTTCCGTGGACCGGATGCGCTTCCCGGCCGAGCCGTGGCGGCTCGTCGAGGCCGAGTTCTCCGCCGAGGACCTCGGGGTCACCGAGTCCCTGTTCGCGGTGGCGAACGGCTACCTCGGGATGCGCGGCAACGTCGAGGAGGGGCGCGAGTCCCACGCCCACGGCACGTTCGTCAACGGGTTCCACGAGACGTGGCCGATCCACCACGCCGAGGAGGCGTACGGCTTCGCCAAGGTGGGCCAGACGATCGTCAACGCCCCGGACACCAAGGTGATCCGGCTGTACGTCGACGACGAGCCGCTGCTCCTGCCCGTGGCGGACCTCATCGACTACGAGCGCGCCCTCGACCTGCGCGACGGCGTGCTGCGGCGCGAGATCCTGTGGCGCACCCCGTCGGGCAAGCGGGTCAAGGTCAGCTCCGAGCGCATGGTGTCGTTCGTCGAACGGCACCTGGCCGTGATGACGTTCGAGGTCACCCTGCTCGACGCCGACGCCCCGGTCGCGATCTCCTCGCAGATCCTCAACCGCCAGGACGGGCAGGACGAGTACCACGTGCCGGCCGCGTCCCTCGGCGAGGGCTTCGACCCGCGCAAGGCGGAGGCGTTCGCAGGCCGAGTGCTGCAGCCGCAGACCCGGTGGGGCGACGACGAGCGCCTGGTCCTGTCCTACCGGTGCTCCAACTCGGGCATGACCCTCGCCGTCGCCGCCGACCACCGTCTCGAGACCGCGGACGAGTGGGACGTGCGCACGCAGGTGGACGACGACCTCGCCAAGCACGTGTTCCGCGTGGACGCGAAGGCGGGCCACCCGATCCGCCTCACCAAGGTGGTCACCTACCACACGTCCCGCGGCGTGCCCACGCGCGAGCTCGTCGACCGCTGCCGCCGCACCCTCGACCGGGTGCGCGCGGGCGGCGTCCAGGCGCAGCTCGACCACCAGCGGCAGTGGCTGGACGACTTCTGGACCCGGTCCGACGTCGAGATCCCCGGGAAGCCGGAGATCCAGCAGGCGGTGCGCTGGAACATCTTCCAGCTCGCGCAGGCCACGGCGCGTGCGGAGGGCTCGGGCGTCCCGGCGAAGGGGCTGACGGGCAGCGGCTACGGCGGCCACTACTTCTGGGACACGGAGGTCTACGTCCTCCCGTTCCTCACCTACACGAGCCCGCGGTACGCCCGCAACGCGCTGCGCTTCCGCTACCAGATGCTCGACGCCGCCCGCCGCCGCGCGCACGAGCTGTCGCAGAAGGGCGCCCTGTTCCCGTGGCGCACCATCAACGGCGAGGAGGCGTCCGCCTACTACGCGGCGGGCACGGCGCAGTACCACATCGACGCCGACATCAGCTTCGCGCTGGTGCAGTACGTGCGTGCCACGGGCGACACGGACTTCATGCGCCGCGAGGGGGTCGACGTCCTCGTCGAGACCGCCCGCATGTGGGAGGACCTCGGCTTCTGGCGCGCGAACGGCGACGACAACTTCCACATCCACGGCGTCACCGGCCCGGACGAGTACACGACCGTCGTCAACGACAACCTCTTCACCAACGTCATGGCGCGGTTCAACCTGCGCGCCGCGGCGTACGTCGTGGAGCGGATCCACGAGGAGTACCCGGAGGACTACGCGCGCCTCGCCGACCGGCTCTCGCTCGGCGTCCACGAGACCACCGAGTGGCGCCGCGCCGCCGACCACATGTCTATCCCGTACGCCGAGAGCATCGGCATCCACCCGCAGGACTCGCACTTCCTCGAGCGGGAGATCTGGGACCTCGCGGCGACGCCGGTCACCAAGCGGCCGCTCCTGCTGCACTACCACCCGCTGGTCATCTACCGGTACCAGGTGCTCAAGCAGGCGGACGTCGTGCTGGCGCTCTTCCTGCAGGGGCAGCACTTCACGCCGGAGGAGAAGCTCGCCGACTTCGAGTACTACGACCCGCTGACCACGGGGGACTCGACGCTGTCGGGCGTCGTGCAGTCGATCGTCGCGGCCGAGGTCGGCTACCACGAGCTCGCGCTGGAGTACTTCGTCTCCTCGCTGCTCGTGGACCTGGCGAACCTGCACGACAACGCGTCGGACGGCGTGCACGTCGCGTCGGCGGGCGGCACCTGGTCGGCGCTGGCCTTCGGGTTCGGCGGCATGCGCGACCACGACGGCGTCCTGACCTTCGACCCGCGCCTGCCGCAGGGCTGGGACGAGCTGACGTTCCGCGTGATGTGGCACGGCTCGCGGCTGCGCGTCACCGTGCGCACCGAGGAGCTCGAGCTCACGGCCGAGACGGGCGAGGGCGCGGAGGTCTCCGTGCGGGGCGAGCGGGTGAAGGCCTCCCCGGGCGAGCCCGTGCGCGTCCCGCTCGACGGGCAGGGCCCCGTGCGCCCGGGCCGCCCGAGCCTGCGCGCGCTGTCCGGCAACCGCCGCGACGACGGCACCCTCATCACCGCGACGGTGCCCCACTCCTGACCGAGTGTTGTGAGCGGGCGTTTGGCCCCGTCTCGGACACGAGACGGGGC
>NZ_JBHWYY010000113.1:0-8281 GCF_042728595.1 Isoptericola sp. NPDC060185
ACCCCGGCCGCGCGCGGCACTGTTCTGGCGACGCACGACGGCCGCCCCGCCTGTCCCGGGGCGGCCGTCGTCGGTGATGCGGGGCATCGCGGCGCTCAGGCCTGCGGGGCGCCGTCGTTCGCGGCGGCGATCTGTGCGCGCACCTCGTCCATGTCGAGGCCCTTGACGGCCTCGACGACCTGCTTGAGGGCGGGGGCGGGCAGCGCGCCGGCCTGGTTGAAGACGAGCACGCCCTCGCGGAACGCCATGAGCGTCGGGATGGCGCTCACGCCCGCGGCGGCGGCGATGCGCTGGTGCGCCTCCGTGTCGATCTTCGCGTGCACGACGTCCGCGTTCTCCTCGGACGACGCCTCGAAGACGGGTCCGAACTGCTTGCACGGGCCGCACCACTCGGCCCAGAAGTCGACGAGCACGATGTCGTTGTCGGTGACGGTCTTCTCGAACGTGTCGTCGGTCAGCTCGACGGTGGCCATGTGTGTCCTTCCATCAGGGGGTCTCCTGCGCACAGCGCCGGGACGCTCCCCAGTATTCCCGGGGCACCCGTCGTGGGCACCGGGGCCGGCACGCTGCGGCGGGGTGGGGCGGGGTGCGGGCTGGTAGAAACGACCTGTGACGGACACGGCCGAGTTCCCTGGTGACGACGAGTTCTACCGCGACGAGCCGCAGCCCGCCGGCTGGCTGACCCCGGAGGACCTCGCGGCCGTGCGCGCCCAGCTCCCGCTCGTCTACGTCGACGCGGTGCCGGTGCGCGTCGACGACTCGGGCGACGTGGTCGCCGTCGGGCTGCTGCTGCGCGTCACCCCGCTCGGCACGATGACGCGCGCGCTGGTCTCGGGCCGCGTGCTCTACCACGAGCGGGTGCGCGACGCGCTGCTCCGCCACATCGAGAAGGACCTCGGGCCGGTGGCGCTGCCCCAGGTCCCGGCCTCACCGCAGCCGTTCACGGTGGCCGAGTACTTCCCCACCCCGGGCATCACGGCCTACCACGACCCCCGCCAGCACGCGGTGTCCCTGGCGTACGTCGTGCCGGTGACGGGCGACTGCCGCCCCCAGCAGGACGCGCTCGACCTCGCCTGGATGACGCCCGAGGAGGCCTGCAGCGACACCGTGCAGGCGGAGATGATCCACGGGCAGGGGACCATCGTGAAGCAGGCGATGGCCTGGGTGGGCCGCGTCTCGTGAGCTGGCGGGCTGCGGTCGGTGGCTGCGGTCAGTGAAGCGCGACCTCCCAGCCCTCCAGCTCCGCCTCGCCCTCCGGCATCCGGCCCGTGCAGTAGCGGTGCAGCCACGCCGCGGCGCGACGCTCCGCGTGCTTCTCGTTCATCGGCTCGCCGTCGCCGTCGAGCTCGAGGACGTTGGCGAAGACTGCGAACAGGGTCTCCATCGCGCTCGGCTCGTCGCGCAGGACGTCCCAGTACTCGACGTCCTTGAGCAGGGGATACCCGACGGAGCCGCGGGCGACCCAGCCCGCGAACCTGCGGAGGGCGCCGGATGCGCCCGGGGACAGAGAGGTGGTCACGGGCGCGACTGTACGTCGGTGCGCCGCCGGGCGCGGTGCGCCCGCGCACGCTGGCGCGTCTGGCAGCGCGTGGAGCAGTAGGCGCGGTCCTGCCGGGGCGAGACGTCGGCGAACACGTCGGCGCAGTCGTCCGCCCCGCAGGTGCCCAGCCGCGGGGCCCGGACCGGCGGCACGGGCGCGGGGAGCAGCGCCACGGCCAGTGCCGCCGCGAGGAGGTCGGCCCGCCGGTGCACGGCCCAGTCGAGCACCGGCCCGGCCGGCGCCGTCGTCACCCGGGGGACGACGCCGAGCGCTGCCACGAGCGCGTCGAGCCGGCGCGCCCGCTCGGCCGGCGACGCGGCGGCGAAGACCGGGTGCACGGTGTCCGCGGCCGCCGCGATCGCCGCGTCGGACGGCGGCCGCGACCCCCACTCCGCGGCCAGCAGCCGCCGCTCCGGCGAGCCGGTCCCGGGGTGGCCCGCCCACGGCCGCGGGGAAGTCTCGCGCGGCACCGTGCCCCACTCGTTGACGAGGGTGGTCACGCACGCGAGGGAGAGTGCCGGGACGAGGTGCGTCCGCGCGGCGCGATACCCGGCCGCCACGACGACGGGGGCGCCCGTCACGACGACCCCGCCGTGGCCCGGCGGGCGGCGTTCTCCCGCGGCAGCTGGGAGGCGTAGATGGCGTGGTGCACGGGCGCGTCCACGCCGGCGGCGATCGCGTGCGCGACGACGGCGCCGCTCTGGTCGGCCAGCTCGGACGGCACGCCCGCCGCGAGGTCGCGCTGCAGCGAGGTGGTGGTGCCCGGCGCGAAGCCGGACTCGTAGGTGCGCAGGATGTCGGAGAGGTCCGCGTCGCCGAGGTGGGCGCCCTCGGCGTTGCCCACGGCGAGCACCTCCCGCATCGCGCGCTCCACCAGGTCCCGGGTCTCGGGGGTGGAGCGGGTCTCGCCGACCGTCGCGCCCGCCAGCGCGCCCACGCCCCCGTAGGACGCGACGAGCGCGAGCTTCTTCCAGAGCGCGCTCGCCACGTCGTCGGTCCAGCGCGCGCCGACCCTCGCGCCCTCGAGGGCGGCCAGGACCCGCCGGTCCGCGTCGTCGGGCGTACCGCGGCCCGGCGCCCCGACCGTGAGCGTCGCCTCGCCGCCCACGACCTCGACCTCCCCGGGCCCCACGCGCTGGGCGATGACGACGACGGTCCCGGCCAGCACCGCCTCCGCCGGCAGGTGCGCGGCCAGGCGGTCGGGCGCGTCGACGCCGTTCTGCGTCGTCAGGACGCGGGTGCCCGGGCCGACCGCCGGGACCAGCTCGCGCGCGGCGTCGGCCACCTGCCAGGACTTCGTCGCGACCACCACGAGGTCGAACGGCTCCCCCGTCGGGACACGGTCGGTCACCCGGACTCCGGCGACGGCGGTCACCGCGCCGTCGCGCAGCACGCGCAGCTCGCCCCGGCCTCCGTCGTGGCCTCCGTCGTGGTCGCCGTCGACCAGGGCGGCGACGGTGGACGCGCGCCCCTTGAGGGTCACGTCATGGCCGGCGCCCGCGAGGCGCGCGGCCGCGTACAGCCCGATGCCGCCGGCGCCGTGCACCAGCACCCGCAGCCGGTCGCCCCCGTCGCCCGTCGTCCCGTCGTTGGGCTGGTCGTTCGGCTGGTCCTGCTGCGGCACGTCGTCGTCCCCTCGTCGATGTCACGGATATCAGGCAGCATATCCGTGACAACGACGAGGGGGCGACCTACCGCGAGTCAGGCCGGAGCCGCCCCGACGGCCGAGATCACGCGGGCGCGCAGCTCGTCCAGCGTGCCGACCGGACGGGGCGACCCCCAGACCTGCTGGGCGAAGACCTGGAGCCATTCCTGCAGCTGCGCGGCGACCTCCGCCTGTGTCATGGAGCCCGGCGAGTCGCACCACACGGAGAGGTGGGAGCCGAGCAGGGGCACCGACTCCGGCAGCTCGAAGTCGCCGGCGCTGCCCGCGGCGCCCATGAAGGTGCGCGGGGTCCACCGCTCGTAGATGCCGCGGGGGTTCTTGTAGGGCCCCTGCCCCAGCCCCTCCGACGTCAGGATGAAGTACAGGTAGTCGCCGTTGGAGTTGATGAGGGCGTGCCCGGCCTCCGCATAGTCGACGGCGGTCGGCTTGCTGGTGTTCCACCGGATCCAGACGTCCGCCTGGGTCCGCGGGTCGATCCGCGACACGCCCTCACCGGGATGGATGTCGTCGTTCCACATGCGGGCCGTGAACCCGTGGGAGCGGACCAGGTCGCCGATCTCGTTCAGGTAGACCTCGTAACCGTCGAGGGCCGTGGCCGACGGGCTGCCCGTGGCGGCCCGCGCGTACTCGACCAGCTGCGGCGCGGACGCGTCCGAGATGACGTCCGGTCCGGTGCCCTGCCAGGGCGCGGGGAAGTACTCGTCGCCGCCGATGTGGAACACCGTGGGGTCGAAGAGCTCGCACATCTCCTCGATGATCTCGTGCACGAGCGCCCTGCCGGCCGGCCGGCTGATGTCGAGGTATCCCGCGTGCCGGGTGCCGTCGGCCAGCACGAGCTGGTGCTCGGGATGGAGGGACAGGACGTGGTCCAGGTGGCCGGGGGTGTCCACGTCCGGGTACACGCGCACGTGGTGCGCCCGCGCGAAGTCGAGGATGTCGCGGACCTCGTCCTTCGTGAGGTGCTGCGGGGACACGATCTCCGGGTGCGTCTCGGACTCGATCCCGAACCCGAGCCCCTCCGAGATGTGCAGCTGGAGGGTGTTCATCTTCAG
The DNA here is from genome assembly GCF_042728595.1 of Isoptericola sp. NPDC060185. Taxonomy (NCBI): domain Bacteria; kingdom Bacillati; phylum Actinomycetota; class Actinomycetes; order Micrococcales; family Promicromonosporaceae; genus Isoptericola; species Isoptericola sp. NPDC060185. Next base: position 4,259 of record NZ_JBHWYY010000113.1, read on the forward strand.
GTAGGACATCTCGCCGATCAGCGCCTTGATCCAGTCCGGGCTGAAGTACTTGCGCCCGATGTCGAGCATGAGGGACCGCTCGTCCAGCTCCGGCCAGTCGACGACGACGCCGCTCGGCCGACGACCCGAGCGCAGCAGCTGGACCAGGGTGCGGGTCCCCCAGAACACGCCGGTGCTCGAGGGCGCGGAGATCCGGATCCCTCCGTCGGCGCTCAGCACGTACCCCTCGGGGTGCGGGACCTCCGGGAGGTCGGCGACCTCGAGGACGATGTCGGTGCGGCGGGGCCGGGTGGTGGCCACGACCTCCAGGCGGCGGTCGAGCGCGCCCGCGAGGCGGAGGTCGCGTGCCAGCAGCTCGGCGTCGGACCGCAGGTCGTCCGCCCGCTCGCCGACGAGGGCGATACGCCGGGCGGCGGTGATCGGCAGCCCCGGCCCGCCGGGCCGGTACCTCTGCGGCGCGGGCAGGAGCGGCGGGGCCATGGTGGCCGGTGAGGAGGCCGCGGAGGCGGCCGGGACGCCGAGCCCGGCGAGCAGGGGGACGGCGACACCGGCCGTGAGCACGGACCGGCGCGACGGGTGGGAAACAGACAGCGCTGACATGGTGACCCTCTCGATCGTCTTCGATGCACGTCGCACCCTGCCAGAGATCCTGAGAGTGGTCTAGACCTGTGAGCGGTCCGGTCCGTCCGTCGTCGCGACGGCCGGGCGCTCAGGCCCCGAGGTCGAGGACCGGCCAGTCGGCCAGGTCGGCCCGCATGCGACGGTCGTGGGTGGCGACGACGACGGCCGCGGGCGTGGCGATCAGCGCCCGGGTCAGCTCGTCCACGAGGTCCACGGACAGGTGGTTGGTGGGCTCGTCGAGCAGCAGCAGGTGGGGCGCGTGCAGGAGCGCCCGCGCCAGCTCGAACCGGCGACGCTGCCCCGCCGACAGCTCGGCGAGCGGTCGCTCCAGGTCCTCCTCGCCGAGCAGCCCCAGGGCGGCCACCGGCACCACGTGCTCCGGGTCGAGCTCGCCGCGGTCCAGCAGCTCCAGCGCCTCCGCCGCGTACGCGTCGAAGCCGGTCGGCGGCCCCGCCTCCTCGCCCTCGGCGCCGGGCGCCTGCGCGGGGGCCGCGCCAGCGCCCGCGAGCGCCGTCTCCTGCGCCACGACGCCCAGGCGCGCGCCGGGAGTCACCGTCCGCGTGCCGCGGGCGAGCGCCACCCGGCCCGCGAGCGCGGCCAGCAGCGTCGACTTGCCCGCGCCGTTCGGCCCGACGACGAGCAGGCGGCCCGACGGCGGCACCGCGACGCGGGTGCCGGGCAGGTCGAGCCGCACGCCGCCGTCGTCGGCCAGGACCCGCGGCGAGCGGACCTCGACGAGCGGGTCGCCCGGGTCCCACCCCGGCGACATGGACGGCAGGTCCGGGAAGGCCAGACGGGCCGGCGGCACCGGCACCTCGACGGCCTCCGCCTCGAGCTGCTGCACCAGCCGGTCGGCGGCCTTGACGTGGATCCGGGCGCGGGTGGCGCGGCGGTGCTTCTGCGACCCCTTCTCCGGGCGCCACTCGTCGGAGAGCCCCTCGTAGGACGCGTCCAGCCGCTCGGCCAGCACGCGGGCCCGCTCCTGCTCCGCGCGGTAGCGCTGCCGCCACCGGTGCAGCGCCTGGTTCTTCGCGAACCGGTAGGCGAGGTAGCCGGGCTGCCCGTAGAGCACGGGCTTGCCGTCCATCGACGGGTCGAGGTCGAGGATGGCGGTCGCGGCGTCGTCGAGCAGCTCGCGGTCGTGCGTCACGACCACGACCCCGCCCTGCCACGCGACGAGCTCGCCGGTGAGGAACTCGATCGCGGAGTCGTCGAGGTGGTTGGTGGGCTCGTCGAGCAGCAGCAGGTCGGCGCGCTCGGCCAGGCGGCAGGCGAGGCGCACCCGGTAGCGCTGCCCGACGGACAGCGTGTCCAGCCGGCGCTCGAGGTCGCGGACGGCGCCCAGCCGGGTGAGCGCGACGTCGACCCGGCGGTCCGCGTCCCACGCCGCGAGGTGCTCCGCGCGGGCGAGCAGCCCCGAGAGGCGCCGCAGGTCCCCCGTCTCGTGGTCGAAGCCGGCGGCCTCCTTCTCGATCTCCGCGGCGAGCGCGCGCAGCCCGGCGAGCGTGCCGCGCACCAGGTCGCCCACCGTCTCGCCGGAGGACGCCGCGAGCTCCTGCTCCACCAGCGCGACGCTCCCGCGCCGCCGCACCCCGCCGCGCGACGGGCGCAGGTCCCCCGCCAGCAGGTGCAGCAGGGTCGATTTGCCGGAGCCGTTCTCCCCCACGACGCCGAGCCGGGTGCCGTCCGACACGCGCAGGTTCACGCCGTCGAGCACCGGGCGGCCGGGGTAGGCGAACGCGAGGTCCGTGGCGGTGAGCTGCACCGGACAACCCTACGTGCCGCCCCACCCCCGGCCCGCGGCGCCGAACAGGCACCTGACACCGTGATCGGGCCCACGGACGGCTCATCACGGTGTCAGCTGCCTGTTCGGCCGGGCCGGTGGGCGCTCGCATAGGGTGGCGGCATGACTTCCCCCGCTTCCCAGGCCGGCACGCCTGACGTGGCACCCCGCGCCGACGGCCGCACGCCCGACCAGCTCCGCCCCGTGACCATCACCCGCGGCTGGACCGAGAACGCCGAGGGCTCCGTGCTGGTGGAGTTCGGCAGGACCCGCGTGCTGTGCACCGCGTCGTTCACCGAGGGCGTGCCGCGCTGGAAGAAGGGCTCCGGCGAGGGCTGGGTCACCGCCGAGTACGCGATGCTCCCCCGCGCCACCAACGACCGCAGCCAGCGCGAGTCGGTCAAGGGCAAGATCGGCGGCCGCACGCACGAGATCTCGCGCCTCATCGGACGCGCGCTGCGCGCCGTCGTCGACGTGACCGCCCTCGGCGAGAACACGATCGTCCTCGACTGCGACGTGCTCCAGGCCGACGGCGGCACCCGCACCGCCGCGATCACCGGCGCGTACGTGGCGCTCGCCGACGCGATCGCGTGGGGCACCCGCCACGGGCACGTCACCGGCGGCAAGAAGGTCCTCACGGACTCGGTCGCGGCGGTCAGCGTCGGCATCATCGACGGCACGCCGATGCTCGACCTGCCCTACGTCGAGGACGTGCGGGCCGAGACCGACATGAACGTCGTGACGACGGGCGCCGGCACGTTCGTCGAGGTGCAGGGCACCGCCGAGCACGCGCCGTTCGACCGCGCCGAGCTCGACGCCCTGCTCGACCTCGCCGTCGCCGGCACGGCCGAGCTCACCGAGATCCAGCGCGCCGCGCTGGCCCAGGAGCTGTGACGATGACCGGAAACACCTCGGGCGTGAGCGTCCCCGCCGGCGCCCGCCTGGTGCTGGCGACGCACAACCGCGGCAAGCTCGTCGAGCTGCGCGCCATCCTGCGCGCCCAGCCCGGCCTGGACGCCCTGCCCGACGAGGCCGTGGTGTCGGCGGCCGACGTCGGCGCCCCCGAGCCGGTCGAGGACGGCGTGTCGTTCGTCGAGAACGCGCTCATCAAGGCCCGCGCCCTGGCCGCGGCGACCGGCCTGCCCGCCGTCGCGGACGACTCCGGCCTCAGCGTCGACGTCATGGGGGGCGCGCCCGGCATCTTCTCCGCCCGCTGGTCCGGCAAGCACGGCGACGACGAGGCGAACCTCCGGCTCCTGCTGGACCAGCTCGGCGACGTGCACGACGAGCACCGCGGGGCGGCGTTCGTCTGCGCGGCGGCGCTGGTCACCCCGGACGGCCGTGAGGAGGTGTGCCTCGGCGAGATGCCCGGCACCCTGGTGCGCGCCCCGCGCGGGTCCCACGGCTTCGGCTACGACCCGATCCACGTGCCCGTCGAGCAGGACCCGGCCGCCGACGGCACGCCCGGCACGCGCACGTCGTCCGAGCTCACGCCCGCGGAGAAGAACGCGATCAGCCACCGCGGCAAGGCCTTCCGCGCCCTCGCCCCGGAGATCGCCGAAGCCCTGTCCTGACGTTGTGAGCGGGCGTTTGGCCCTGTTTCGCGACCGAAACAGGGC
>NZ_JBHWYY010000114.1:0-8161 GCF_042728595.1 Isoptericola sp. NPDC060185
CCTTCGCACGGTCGCGTTCACGCGCCCCAGGGGGCGCTCCATTTCGGGAGGGATACGACCGCGCGAAGGACCTCGGCCGCCCCGCTCGGCTGTTCCACGCGGTCGCGTTCACGCGCCCCTGGGGGCGCTCCACTTCGGGAAGGATACGACCGCGCGAAGGACCTCGGCCGCCCCGCTCGGCTGTTCCACGCGGTCGCGTTCACGCGCCCCTGGCGGCGCTCCATTTCGGGAGGGATACGACCGCGCGAAGGACCTCGGCCGCCCCGCTCCGTCGTCACGTGCGGTCGCGTCCACGTGCCCTGGGGAAGGGCTTCGGCTGAGCGCCGCGCCGGCGGGCGGGCGCGTAGGATCCGCCGATGCACGGTGACCTGTGGTTCGGGTGCGGTAGCGCCGAGGACGAGCGCGAGCTGTGGTGCGAGATGCTCGGCGGACGCACGGCGCGGATCGTCTACTGGCCGTTCGCGCTCCCGCCGGCGACGGTGCCGACGGCTGACGCCTGGCTGCGGGGAGGTCTCTCCGCCCTCGGCGTGCCGTTCGAGCTCGACACCTGGGAGAGCCTCGCGGGTCGTTCGCCCACGGAGCTGACGACGGCAGACGTGCTGTTCGTCGGCGGTGGCAACACGTTCCGCCTGCTCGACCACGTCCGTCGGCACGGGTTCGTCCCCGCGGTGCGGGAGTTCTGGCGATCGGGCGGCGACTACTACGGCGGGAGCGCGGGCGCCGTCCTGGCCTGCGAGAGCATCGCGATCGCCGACGGGCACGACCCCAACGAACCGGGCCTGACCGACCTCGACGGCCTCGGCCTGGTCGAGGGGGCGACGATCCTGCCCCACTTCGACGTCGACCATCTCGAGTCGGCGGAACGATGGGCGCACCGCCACGGGACGACGGTCCTCGGGATCCCGGAGACCGTCGGCCTGCACTGCACGTCGGACGGCGCGACCGTCGTCGGCTCCGGGTTCCTGACGGTCGTCTCGCCGTCCGGCGTCGAGCACCGTGCACCCGGTGACCGGCTCGCGGTCGCCGTCGCGGGTGCGGACCCCGGGCCGTGAGGCTCAGGTCGTGAGCGTGGTGTTGCCGCCGAAGTCGTCGCGGAAGCGGGGGCCCTGGGCGGCGAGCTCCTGCGCGTAGGCGGCGGACCAGCCGCGGAACGGGTCCACGGCGAGGGACTCGTTGGAGAACCGGCGGTCGTCCGTGAGCTCCGTGACGCAGAAGTCGGGGATCTGCAGGTCGGTGACCGGGCCCGAGCGCTCGCACTCCGCGACGACGAGCGGCGCGTTGGCGCCGCCGAAGACGTCGATCGACCAGCCGTCCGCGCCGAGCCACGCCGCGTAGCGCGTCTTGATGACCTGTGCGCCGCCGCGCCGCACCAGCTCGACGCCGACCAGCGGGTCGAGCTGGCGCTCGGCCTCGTACCGGGTGCCGCCGACGGACGGGCCCTTGACCGTGACGGCGGCGAAGTCGACGCGGGAGCCGTACAGCTCCAGCACGTCGCGCGCGTCGCTGTCCGCGCCCAGCCGGGCCTCGACGCCCGTGGCCTGCACGCGCACGCGCAGCGCGTACCCGCCGTCGGACAGGAAGTAGGACTGCACGATGAGGGCGGGCGCGTCGCGCAGCGCGTCGGGGAGCTCGCGGACGAAGAACCGGCGCTCGAACTCGAAGTCGGAGTAGTCGGCAGACATGGTTGCGAGCCTAGTGCGCCGCGCTGACCCGACTGGCACCGCGTCCGCGCGCGTGGGGAAGCCCGCAGGGGGTGCTCAGCGGCGGCGGGTGCGCAGCACGCCGGTCCGCATCGGCAGGGCGAACTCGCCGCGCGCCGTCTCCGGCCGGCCGGTCAGGTAGGAGCGGATGCGCCCGGTCGTCGCCGCCCGCTCCGCGTCCGGCATGACGAGCACCCCGGCGCGCGTCGCGAGCGTGGCGACCAGGGAGTCCGCCGTGCGGCGCTGCTCGTGCGGCAGCTCGGCGCGCTCGGTCCGGCCGAACGGCCCGGCAGCCGGGCCCGGCAGCAGGTCGGACGTCGCGACCCGCCATGCCGCAGGCGTGTCGCGGGGCCCGACGACGGCGCTCCCTGCGACCCGGGCGAGCCCCGCCACCCACTCGACGCCGTCGTCCAGAAGGTTCCAGAGGCCGGCGAGGACGCCGCCGGGGACGAGCACGCGAGCGATCTCCGGGCCAGCGGCGGCCATGTCGAACCAGTGCAGGGCGTTGCCCGCCAGCACCGCGTCGACGGAGCCGTCCGGGAGCGGGATCGCCTCGGCGCTGCCGGACAGGGCGCGGGCGCCGGGGGTCGACCGTCGCAGCTCGGCCACCATCGCGGGGTCGGGCTCGACGGCCACCACGTCCCCGCCTGGGACGAGCGACGGGTCGAGCAGCATGGCCGTGAGCTTGCCGGTCCCGGCACCGAGGTCGAGCACGCGCGGGCCGGGAGCAGGCTCGAGCGCCCAGCGCACCGCGGCCCGCGCGTAGTCGGGGCGGTGCGCGGCGTAGGCGTCGGCCGCCTCGCCGAACGACGAGGCGTGGCCGGCCGGTGACCGCCCGCCGGGCGTCACGACGCCGCCGGCGGGACCTCGCGGCGCTCGGGGCCCACGTACGCCGACAGCGGGCGGATGAGTGCGTTCGAGGCCTGCTGCTCCATCACGTGCGCCGTCCAGCCGGTGACGCGGGCCGCGACGAACAGCGGCGTGAACGTGGGCGTGTCGAAGCCCATCAGGTGGTAGGCCGGGCCCGACGGGTAGTCGAGGTTCGGGTAGATGCCCTTGCGCGCCACGAACTCGGCCTCGAGCGCGTCGTAGAGGGCGCCCAGGTCGGCGCGGTCGTAGTGCTCGACCAGCGTGTCGAGGGCGGCCTTCATGGTCGGCACGCGGGAGTCGCCGTGCTTGTAGACGCGGTGCCCGAAGCCCATGATCTTGCGCTTGGCGGCGAGGGCGTCGTCGAGCCAGGCCGCCGCCCGGTCGGCCGAGCCGATCTCGGCGAGCGTCTCCATGACGGCCTCGTTGGCGCCGCCGTGCAGCGGCCCCTTGAGCGCCGCGACCGCGCCGACGACGGCGGAGTGCAGGTCGCTCAGCGTGGACGTGATGACCCGCGCCGTGAACGTCGAGGCGTTGAAGGAGTGCTCGGCGTACAGGACCATCGATCGGCTGAACGCGTCGACGACCACGGGGTCCGGCTCGACCTCGAAGGTCGTCCAGAGGAAGTTCGCGGAGTAGTCGAGGTCGTCGCGCGGGGCCACCGGCTCCAGGCCGTGGCGCCGGCGCTGGCCGTAGGCGACCACGGCGGGCAGCGCGGCGAAGAGGCGCACGCTGCGCGCGAGGTTGACCTCCGGGTCGGCGGCGGCCTCGAGGGCGGTGAGCCCGGCGGCCTCCCGCGCGCCGATCACGCTGACCGCGGTGCGCAGCTCGTCCATGGGGTGCGCCGTGACCGGCAGCAGGTCGATGGCGGCGCGCACGTCGTCGGCCAGCGGCCGGTGCTCCCGCTCGGTGGCGCGCAGGCCCGCGAGCTCGTCGGCGGTGGGCAGCTCGCCGTGCCAGAGCAGCCAGGCGACGGCCTCGAACGACTGCGTGGCCGCGAGGTCCTGCACGGGGTAGCCGCGGTACAGCAGCGAGTTCGTCTCGGGGTCCACCTTGGAGATGGCCGTGACGTCGGCGACCACCCCCGCCAGCCCGCGGCGGACCTCCGGCTCGGACCCGGTGTGCTCTGTCATCGATGCTCCTTTGCTGCGATGTGCTGCGATGTGCTGCGGTTCGTGGTGCGTGGGCGCGACGGTCAGCCGTGCAGGTTGTCGTCCAGGGTGAAGTCGAAGACGCCCGTGTCGAACGACGAGTACCCGGCGTAGTCCACGAGCTCGTACAGCCGGGCCCGGGTCTGCATGTGCTCCACCTGCCCGGCCAGCGACCCCTCGGCGCGCAGGGCGTCCAGGCCGCGCTCGGCGGCGCCCATCGCGAGGCGCAGCAGCGAGACCGGGTAGATGACGAGCGCGATGCCCGCGTCGGACAGCTGGCGGGTGGTGAACAGCTCGGACTTGCCGAACTCGGTCATGTTGGCGAGCACCGGGACGTCGACGGCGTTCGCGACGGCCTCGAACTCGGCGAGGTCGCGCATCGCCTCCGGGAAGATCGCGTCCGCTCCCGCGTCGACCAGCGCCTTGGCCCGGTCGATCGCCGTCGGCAGGCCCGCGACGGCCCGCACATCGGTGCGTGCCATGACCAGGAGGTTCTCGTCCCGACGGGCCGCGACCGCGGCACGCACGCGCTGCAGAGCCGTCGGCTCGTCCACGACCTGCTTGCCGTCCAGGTGGCCGCAGCGCTTGGGGTTCACCTGGTCCTCGACGTGCATCCCCGCGACGCCCGCGTCCTCCATCGCCTGCACGGTGCGCGCGACGTTCATCGCCTCGCCGAAGCCGGTGTCCGCGTCCACGAGGGTCGGCAGGTCCGTCATCCGGGCGACCTGGCCGGCCCGGCCGGCGACCTCGGTGAGCGTCGTCAGGCCGACGTCGGGCAGCCCCAGGTCGGCGGCGACGACGGCGCCCGAGACGTACACGCCGTCGAAGCCCTTGTCCTGGATCAGGCGCGCCGCGAGCGGGTTGAAGGCGCCCGGTAGCTGCAGCAGGTCGCCCGAGCGCAGGCGCTCGCGGAAGGCCGCGCGCTTGGCCGCGGGGGTGGTGGACGAGTAGAGCATGGCGGGTTCCCTCGAGGTCCTCAGAAGATGCCGGGCGCGACGGGGTGCGCCGCCAGCGCGTCGGCGAGCGGGGTGACGGTGAGCCCGGACAGCTCGGCGGCGGTGAGCTCGGGCAGCCGCTGGGCGACGTCGAGGAACCGTTCGGCCTCCTCGTCGGCCAGCACGCCGGCAGCCAGGGTGCGGAACTTCGCCACGTACTGCTCGCGCGCGAACGGGCGGGCGCCCAGCGGGTGCGCGTCGGCGACGGCGATCTCCTCCACGACGCGCGAGCCGTCCGCGAGCTCGATCTCCACGCGCCCGCCGAACGCCTTCTCGGCCGGGTCGACCGAGTGGTAGCGCCGGGTCCACTCGGCGTCCTCGGCCGTCGTGACGCGGCGCCACAGCTCCACCGTGTCGGGGCGCCCGGCGCGCTCGGGGGCGTAGCTGGCCACGTGGTCCCAGGCGCCGTCCTGCAGGGCGACGGTGAAGATGTAGGGGATCGAGTGGTCGAGCGTCTCGCGGCTCGCGGCCGGGTCGTACTTCTGCGGGTCGCCGGAGCCGGAGCCGATGACGTAGTGCGTGTGGTGGCTGGTGTGCAGCACGACCGACCGGACGTTCGCCGGGTCGCGCAGCTCGGGTCGCTCGGTGCCGAGGCGGCGCGCGAGGTCGATCCACGCCTGCGCCTGGTACTCGGCCGAGTGCTCCTTGGTGTACGTGTCGAGGATGGCGCGGCGGTCCTCGCCCGCGGCCGGCAGCGGCACGGTGTAGCGGGCGTCGGGCCCGTCGAGCAGCCAGGCGATCACGCCGTCCTCGCCCTCGTAGATCGGGCTGGGCGAGGTCTGACCGCGCATGGCGCGGTCCACGGCCTCCACCGCCATCTTGCCCGCGAACGCGGGGGCGTGGGCCTTCCAGGTGGAGATCTCACCCTTGCGCGACTGCCGGGTCGCGGTGGTGGTGTGCAGCGCCTGCCCGACGGCCTGGTAGATCGTCTCGGCGGGCAGGCCCAGCAGCGTGCCGAGGCCCGCCGCGGCCGACGGCCCGAGGTGGGCCACGTGGTCGATCTTGTGCGCGTGCAGGCTGATGCCCTTGACCAGGTCGACCTGGATCTCGTAGCCGGTGACGACGCCGCGCAGCAGGTCGGCGCCGCTGCGGCCGAGGTGCTGCGCGACGGCGAGCAGCGGGGGGATGTTGTCGCCCGGGTGGGAGTACTCGGCCGCGAGGAACGTGTCGTGGTAGTCGAGCTCGCGGACCGCGACGCCGTTGGCCCAGGCCGCCCACTCGGGGCTCGTGCGCTCGGGGGAGCCGAAGATCGTGGCGCCGGCGCCGCCGCGGGAGACCTGGTGGGCCTCCGCCTGCGCGCGGGCCGCGAGGATCGGTGCACGGCCCAGGGAAGCCGTCGCGACGGCCGCGTTGTCGATGACGCGGTTGATCACCATGTCGGTGACCTCGGGCGTCGGCTCGAGCTGCTCGGCGGCGACCTCCGCGATCTTCCACGCCAGCTGCCCGGTGCGCGGCAGGGGCTCGTCGGAACGGTAGACGCGGACCTCGTGGTCGATCATGCGGGGGAGTCCTCCGGCTGCAGGCATCGCGGGCAGGCATCGGCTGCCGGCGTCGTCGCCGCCCGGTGCTCCGGGCTGCCCCGAGAACGTAACGCCCGGCGGCGACAGGGTCCAACGAGGGCGGCCTGCGGCCCGCCGCGAACCTCCTCGGGGGCCCTGTGGCGGGCTTCACGAACGACGTGTCAAGGAACGGTGTCGTCGCTGGTGACGGCGTCGGGCCGGGTGCTCCCTGCGGGCCATGGTTGCCCCAGTGAACTTGATATCGAGTCAAGAGTCGGTAACGTGGCCGCCCATGTTCGGGCTCGGCGCCCGCCCCCCGGGGTGGACGCCGGCTCCCTGTCACGGGTCGGACAGCTGCGACACACCGCGTGCCGCTGCGCCGGCCACGGAAGGAAACATGACCGCCGTACTTCCCCAGGAACAGACCGGCAACACCCCCGCGCCCGTCGCGGCCGACACTGCCGCGCGCCGCAGGCTGCGCGTGGACGACGTCACCGTCGTCGACAACTCCATGCTGAAGAAGACGATCGGCGGCACCGCCGTCGGCAACCTCATGGAGTGGTACGACGTGGGCGTCTACGGCTACCTCGCCGTCACCATGGGTGCCGTGTTCCTCCCGCAGGCCTCGTCCGGCGTGCAGATCCTCTTCTCCCTCGGCGTGTTCGCCGCCACCTACGTGGCGCGCCCGCTCGGCGGCATCGTGTGCGGCCGCATCGGCGACCGCGTGGGTCGCCAGAAGGTGCTCGCCTTCACGCTCGTGATGATGGCCAGCTCGACGTTCCTCATCGGCCTGCTGCCCACCTACGGGGTGCTCGGGGTCGTCGCGCCGCTGCTGCTCGTGCTGCTCAAGCTGGTGCAGGGCTTCTCGACCGGGGGCGAGTACGCCGGCGTCACGACGTTCGTGGCCGAGCACGCCCCCGACCGCCGCCGCGGCTGGGCGGCCTCGTTCCTCGACTTCGGCAGCTACCTGGGATTCGCCCTCGGCGCCGTCGTCGTGACGGTGCTGCAGGTGACGCTGGGCCAGCAGGCGATGCTCGACGGCGGGTGGCGTATCCCGTTCCTGGTCGCCGGCCCGATCGGCGCGTTCGCCGTGTGGTTCCGCCTGAAGATCGAGGAGTCCCCGGCCTTCCAGGCGCAGCAGGTCGCCGCCGAGGCCGCGAAGGAGCAGGGGGCCGAGGCCCCCGCCGCCGCTGCCGACGTCACGCTGCGCTCGCAGTGGCGCCCGCTCGCCGTCGCGATGGTGCTCGTGGCCGTCGCCAACACGGCCGGCTACGCGCTCACCAGCTACATGCCGACCTACCTCACGGACACGCTCGGCTACGACGCCACGTCCGGCACCCTGCTGACCGTGCCCGTGCTGGTGCTGCTCGCGGTGATGATCCTCGTGGCGGGCCCGGTCAGCGACCGGGTGGGTCGCCGCCCCCTGCTGTGGTTCGGCGCGGGCTCCCTGGCCGTCCTCGCGGCGCCGGCGTTCCTTCTGCTGGCCCTGGGCCACGTGTGGTCCACGCTGCTGGGGCTGTGCCTCATGGCGGTGCCGGTGGCGTGCATGGTGGGCGTCCAGGCGGCGACGCTGCCCGCCATGTTCCCGACGGCCGTGCGCTACCGCTCGATGGGCCTGGCGTACAACGTGGCGCTCGCGGTGTTCGGCGGGACGACGCCGCTCATCGTGGAGTCGCTGACCCAGGCGACGGGCTCCAGCATGGCGCCGGCCTACTACCTCATGGGCTTCGCCGTCGTCGGCGCGGTCGCCGTGTGCTTCGTCAAGGAGAGCGCGGGCAAGCCGCTGCCGGGCTCGATGCCGTCGGTGGACACCCGCGCCGAGGCGAAGGCCCTCGTGAGGACGCAGGAGAAGAACCCGGACCTCGACCTCGACGCGATGCCGGGCCTGGTCCCCGCGCACTGAGGCGTCGGCCGGAGCCTGACGTAGCGATCGGTCGTCGTCCCGTCGC
>NZ_JBHWYY010000115.1:0-8124 GCF_042728595.1 Isoptericola sp. NPDC060185
CGCCGCCGGTGGCCCCCGGGCGCCCCCACCCCCCCACCCGCCCGGCGCCCCCCCCCAACGGGTGTTGGTCCCGTTTCGGCCGCCCCCCACCGCCCACAACCACCTGTTCGGCACCAGGCCGGGACGGGTCAGCCCGCGAGGTAGCGGGCGTACGCGCCGGTGGTGAGGAACGGCGGGAACTCCTCGCCCAACGCCACCTCGCGGAAGAGGGCCGCGGCGTCGTCGAAGCGGTCGCCGGCGGACCGCGGCAGGCCGCGCAGGACGTCGCGGAGCACGGCCTCGCAGCGCACCCGGGTGATGGGCAGGCCGTCCTCCGTCGTCGTGCCCGACGCGACCCACTGCCACACCTGCGACCGGGAGATCTCGGCCGTGGCGGCGTCCTCCATCAGGTGGTCGATGGCCGCCGCGCCGGTGCCCCGCAGCCACGACTCGACGTACCGCAGCCCCACGGACACGTTGGTCCGCAGCCCGGCCGCCGTGACGGTCGCGCCCTCGCGCCGCGCCGAGGCGACGTCGAGCAGCTCGGCCTGGCCCACCTCGACGTCGTCGCGCAGCCGGTCCACCTGGTTCTCGCGCTCGCCGAGCACCTCGTCGAACGCCCCGCGCGCCACCTCGACCAGGTCCGGGTGAGCCACCCAGGTGCCGTCGAAGCCGGCCGCGGCCTCGCGGGTCTTGTCGGCCCACACCTGCTCGACGGCGCGCTCGGTCACCTCGGGGGAGCGGCGGTCGGGGATGAAGGCGCTCATCCCGCCGATGGCGTGCGCCCCGCGCTTGTGGCACGTCGCGACGAGCAGCTCCGTGTACGCCTGCATGAACGGCGCCGTCATCGTGACCTGACCACGGTCGGGCAGCACGTACGACGACCCCCTCTTTCGGAAGCACTTGATCACGCTGAACAGGTAGTCCCAGCGGCCCGCGTTCAGCCCGGCGCAGTGGTCGCGCAGCTCGTAGAGGATCTCCTCCATCTCGAACGCGGCGGGCAGCGTCTCGATCAGCACGGTGGCGCGGATCGTGCGGCGGGGGAGGCCGAGAGCCTCCTGCGCCGCCTCGAAGACCTCGTTCCACAGCCGCGCCTCGCGGTAGCCCTCGAGCTTCGGCAGGTAGAAGTACGGCCCGCGCCCGCGGGAGATCAACTCGTGGGCGTTGTGGAACAGGTAGAGGCCGAAGTCGACCAGCGTGCCGGACGCCGGCTGCGTCGACCCGTCCGGGCCGGTGTAGGCCAGGTGCGACTCGAACAGGTGCCACCCGCGGGGGCGGAAGACGATCGTCGGCAGCTCGGTGAGGTCGGTGGAGCGCAGGGCGTACCGCTTGCCCGCCGGGTTGGTGAAGGTGAGCGTGCCGCGGATCGCGTCGTGCAGGGCGAGCTGGCCCTCCACGACGTTGCGCCACGTGGGCGACTGCGCGTCCTCGGCGTCGGCCAGCCAGCACCGGGCGCCCGAGTTGAGCGCGTTGATCGTCATCTTGGGGTCCGTCGGGCCCGTGATCTCGACGCGGCGGTCGCTCAGCCCCGGCGCCCCGGCCGCGCCCGCGACCCGCCAGGACGGGTCGTCGCGCACGGGCCGGGTGGCCGGGTGGAAGTCCGGGTCGTCTCCGTCGGCGATGCGCCGCATGCGGCGCTGCCGCTCGAGCAGCAGCTCGGTGCGGTCGTCGGCGAAGCGGTCGTGCAGCATCGCCAGGAACGCCAGCGCCTCTGGGGTGAGGATCTCCTCGTCGCGCGCCTCCAACGGGGCGGTGACGGTGAGGTGCCCCTCCGCGAGCGACGTCCCGCCCCAGACGAACGGGTCGGTCGCGGTGTCGGCGAGCGGCGTGCCGACGGCGGGCGCGACGGCGGGCACGGGGGCGGTGGTCGGGGACGTGAGCGTGGTCATGGCGTGCCTCCGGTCTGTCGGGGCTGGTCGTGGCTGGGGAGGGAGCGGGGGTGACCCGCTCAGAACTGCGCGGCCTCGGTGGAGCCGGCGAGCGCGAGGGTGGCGGCGTCGGGGTTGAGCGCCGTCGACACGCGGTCGAAGTAGCCGGTGCCGACCTCGCGCTGGTGCTTGGTGGCGGTGTAGCCGCGCTCCTCGGCGGCGAACTCCGCCTCCTGGAGCCGCACGTAGGCCGACATCTGCTCCCGGGCGTACCCGTGGGCGAGGTCGAACATCGAGTAGTTGAGGGCGTGGAAGCCGGCCAGGGTGATGAACTGGAACCGGAAGCCCATCGCGCCCAGCTCGCGCTGGAACTTCGCGATCGTGTCGTCGTCCAGGTGCTTCTTCCAGTTGAACGACGGCGAGCAGTTGTAGGCGAGCATCTGGTCCGGGAAGTCGGCCTTGACGGCCTCGGCGAACGACCGCGCGAGCTCGAGGTCGGGGGTGCCGGTCTCCATCCAGATGAGGTCGGCGTACGGGGCGTAGGCCTTGGCCCGCGCGATGCACGGCTCGACGCCGTTGCGCACCTCGTAGAAGCCCTCGCCGGTGCGCCCGCCGGTGAGGAACGGGCGGTCGCGCTCGTCGACGTCGGAGGTGAGCAGGGTGGCCGCCTCGGCGTCCGTGCGGGCGATGACGACGCTCGGCACGTCGGAGACGTCGGCCGCGAGCCGCGCCGCGTTGAGCGTGCGCACGTGCTGCTGGGTGGGGATCAGCACCTTGCCGCCCAGGTGGCCGCACTTCTTCTCGCTGGCGAGCTGGTCCTCCCAGTGCACGCCCGCCGCGCCCGACGCGATCATCGACCGCATCAGCTCGTACGCGTTGAGCGGGCCGCCGAACCCGGCCTCCGCGTCGGCGACGATCGGGGCGAGCCAGTCGCGGGTCGGGGCGCCGTTCTCGGACACGTCGATCTGGTCGGCGCGCAGGAGCGCGTTGTTGATGCGGCGCACGACGGCCGGCACCGAGTTGGCCGGGTACAGCGACTGGTCCGGGTAGGTCTGGCCCGCGAGGTTCGCGTCGCCGGCCACCTGCCAGCCCGACAGGTAGATGGCCTGCAGGCCCGCCTTGACCTGCTGCACGGCCTGGTTGCCGGTCAGGGCGCCGAGGGCGTTGATGAAGTCCTCCTCGTGCAGCTGGCGCCACAGCCGCTCGGCGCCGCGCCGGGCCAGGGTGAACTCCTCGCCGACCGAGCCGCGCAGCGCGACGACATCCTCCGCGGTGTAGTCGCGGGTGATGCCGTCCCAGCGCGGGTCGGCGGCCCACTGCTCGGCGAGCTGCGTGGCCGTCTGGGCCTGGTCGCCGGCGCGGGTGGTGCTGCGGGAGTCAAGGATGGCGGTCATGTCGAGCCTCTTTCGTGTGTCTCGGTCGTCGGGGGCGGTGCCGATGACCACGACCCTCGCGCGCCGCGCCACCCCGCGGCCAGGAATCCTGGGGAGAAATATCGAGGTTCTTCTCCTGGACGGAAGGTGTGCCGCGTGTCACCCTCGAGCATGGCCATCTCGACCGAACCGCGGCCCGGTACCCGGGACGACGCGGCGCTGCCCCTCGAGCGGGAGGCCGACGCCCTGACGATCGGCCGCCGCATCCGGCATCTGCGCACCCGCCGCGGCATGACGCTCGAACAGCTCGGCGACGCCATCGGACGTGCGCCGTCGCAGGTCTCGATGCTGGAGAACGGCAAGCGCGAGCCCACCATCGCGCGCCTGCAGGCGGTGGCCCGCGCGCTCGGGGCGAGCGTCGAGGACCTCCTCTCCGCCGAGCCGCCCTCGCACCGCGACGCGCTGGAGATCGAGCTGGAGCGCGTGCAAAGGGGGTCGCTCTTCTCCGCGCTCGGGGTGCGCCCCGTGAAGGTGGGCAAGTCGCTGCCCACGGACGCGCTCGAGGCGATCGTGGGGCTGCAGCGCGAGCTGGAGCGCCTGCACTCCGAGCGCGCGCTCACGCCGGAGGAGGCGCGCCGGGCGAACACCGAGCTGCGCGCCGACATGCGCGCGCAGGACAACTACTTCCCCGACCTGGAGATCGTCGCCCGCGGCCTGCTCGACGACGTCGGCCACGGCCGCGGGCCGCTGCCCCAGCGAGCGGTCGGCGAGCTGGCCGCCCATCTCGGGTTCTCGATCCACTACGAGCCGGACCTGCCCCAGTCCACGCGCGCCGTCATCGACCGGCTCCACCGCCGGGTGTACCTGCCGAGCAACGGGATCCGCGGCCGGTCGGAGGCGCGCTCCGCGGTGCTGCAGGCCCTCGCCTCGCACGTGCTGGACCACGCGGAGCCGCGCGACTACCGCGAGTTCCTGCGCCAGCGCGTCGAGGCCAACTACCTGTGCGCGGCCCTGCTCGTGCCCGAGCGGGAGGCGGTGAAGCAGCTGCGCGAGGCCAAGGAGGCCCGGTCCATCTCGCTCGAGGACCTGCGCGACGCGTTCGCCGTCTCCTACGAGACGGTGGCCCACCGCTTCACGAACCTGGCGACCCGGCACCTGGGCATCCCGGTGCACTTCATGAAGGTCCACGAGTCGGGGGCGATCCACAAGGCGTACGAGAACGACGGCGTGCGGTTCCCCGCCGACCCGCTGGGCACCGTGGAGGGGCAGCACGTGTGCCGGCACTGGACCGCCCGCGTGGTGTTCTCCGTCGCCGACCGGCTCAGCCCGTACTACCAGTACACCGACACCCCGACCGGCACGTACTGGTGCACCTCCCGCGTGCAGGACACCGCCGACGGGCGGTTCTCGGTGAGCGTGGGCGTGCCGTACGCGCAGGTCAAGTGGTTCCTCGGTCGGGAGACGACGGCGCGCAGCACGTCGCGCTGCCCCGACGACGGCTGCTGCCGGCGCCCTGCCGAGCCGCTCGCCCGTCGCTGGGACGGCCACGCGTTCCCCAGCGCCCGCCCGCATGCCTCGATGCTCGCGGCGATGCCGTCCGGCGCGTTCCCCGGCGTCGACACGACCGAGGTCTACGAGTTCCTGGAGCGGCACGCGCCGACGGCGGACGGCTGACGGCGAGCAGGCGGTTGAGCACGTTCTGAGCCGTCATTCGGTGCGGAAGCGCCTGGTCGGCGAGCGGTGGTGGGCGCTCAGTCGTGCCAGGCGCCGACCCAGTCGTCCCAGCGGGGGCCGTCGCCCAGGCCGTCGCCGTCGCCGGCCCGGGTGCGCAGGCCGGCGAGGACGAGGCGGAGGTAGCGCAGGTGCAGCGCGTCCGCCTCGGCGCGGGGGAAGGGGAGCGCGGGGCGCAGGTGGAGCAGCAGCTGCATGACGTCCGCGGTGGTGAACCCGGTCGGCACCAGGCCGCCGGCGCGGTCGTACGCGACCAGCCTTTCGAGGCCGACGCGCAGGTCGCGGGTCGCTTCGGCGAGGTCGTCGGGGAGCGGACCGCCCGCCCCCGGCGGTCGCAGGATGGGGCCGGTCGCGCCGGTGATCTGCCGCGCGAGGAACGTGCCGACGGCGCCGTCGGCTTCGGGCACCCCGTCGGTCCCGCACTGGTCCGCCACCTCGGTCGCCAGCCGCGCCGCCTCGCGCACGGCCTGCACGTGGAGGGCCTCGACCAGGGCCTCCTTGGTGGGGTAGCGGCGGTAGACCGAGCCGACGCCGACGCGGGCGTGCCGGGCGACGTCGGCCATGGAGGCGCCGTGCCCCTGCGCGGCGAAGACCTCGCGCGCCGCGGCGAGCACGGCCGTGTCGTTGGCGCGCGCCTCGCGCAGCCGGCCGGGCAGCGGGCGGTCCTCGGCGGGCTCGTCGGCGGTGGGGGCGGAGGGCATGGGCTCACGGTAGCCGCCGCCTGGGTGCTAAGGTGAATCGGAACGAGCATTCCGTTCCGTTTCGATCGGCGCCGCGCGACGAGGCGCAGCCACCCCCACCACAGAGAGCGAGCACGACCGTGCCTCCGTCCAGCCCCGCGCCCGACGCCGCCCCCGGCCAGCCCGCCGACGCCACCGTCGAGCGACACTCCGGCCGCGTGATCTTCGCGCTGAGCGCGGCCGTGCTCGCCTTCTCGCTGATGCAGACGCTCGTCGTCCCCGCGCTGCCGACCCTCGGCAGGGAGCTGGGCGCGACGGCGCAGGGCACCGGCTGGATCCTCACCGCGTTCCTGCTCGCCGGGGCGGTCTTCGCGCCCGTGGTCGGCAACCTCGGCGACCGGTTCGGGCATCGTCGCGTGCTGCTCGGCACGATCCTCGTGTTCGCGGCTGCGACCCTGCTGGCCGCGGCCGCGCCCACACTCGGGGTGCTGCTCGTGGCGCGCGTCGTGCAGGGCGTGAGCACCGCGACGTTCCCCCTCGCCCTGGCGATCGCCCGCTCCACGCTGTCCGGGCCGCGGCTCGCGTCGGCGTTCGGGTGGATCCCCGGGATGATCGGGCTCGGGGCGGGCGCGGCGCTGGTCGTGGGCGGCGTCGTCGTCGACGCGCTCGGCTGGCGCTGGCTGTTCGTGCTCGGAGCGGCGCTGATCCTCGGCTCCGGCGCGCTCGTCGCGGCCTGGGTGCCGCGCGGCGGCGCGCCCGCCGTGCAGCGCCGGACCGACTGGCCCGGCATCGCCCTGCTCGCCGGCGGGCTCGTCGGCGTGCTGCTCGCCGTCTCGCAGGGCGGCACGTGGGGCTGGGGCTCGCCGCGGACCGTCGTCGTCGGTGCGGTCGGCCTCGTGCTGCTCGCCGTGCTGGTCCTCGTCGAGCGGCGCACGGCCGCGCCCGTCGTCGACGTACGCACCTTCCGCCACGGGCCGATCGTGCTCGTCAGCCTCCTCACCGTGGCCGTGGGCTTCGTGCCCTACGTCTGCTACGTCGCGCTGCCCCTGCTCATGCAGGCCCCGGCGAGCACCGGCTACGGGCACGGCATGAGCGTCACCGTCTCGGGGCTGGCGATGCTCCCCAGCGCGGTGCTCGTCTTCCTCGGCGGGCGCGCCACGCCGGCCCTGGTGCGGCGCATCGGCCCGGGCGGCACCGGGGCGGTCGCGGCCGGCGTCATGGCCGTCGGAGCGGTCGGCCTGGCCCTGTGGCCGGCGACGCCGTGGGCCGTCGTCGTGGCGTTCTCCGTGCTCGGCCTCGGCAACGGCATCGGGTACGCGATCTGCGCGCAGCTCGTCGTCACCTGGTCGCCGCCCACCGAGACCGGCGCCGCCACCGGCCTGAACAGCGTGGTGCGCACCGTCGGCTCCGCGGCGGCCGCCCCGGTGGTCACCGCCCTCATCGCCGCGGGCGCGACCGACCCGGCCGGCGCCTACTCCGCCGCGTTCTGGGTGGCGACGGTCGTCAGCGTCGTCGGCGTGCTGGTCGCCCTCGTGCTCGTGGCGCGGTCGCGGGTCGCGGCGGGCGGCTGAGCCGTCCGCGGGCGGCGCGGTCTCAGGGTCGCCCCAGGGTCGAACCGGGGGCACACCCCATGGTGGCGGGCTGTGCTCCCGGCGGAGGCTGGGACGCATGATCGACGCGATCGCCTCGCTGTGGGCCCAGCTGGAGAGCACGCTGTTCGCGCTCGTCTCCTCCGCCTGGGCGTTCCCCGCGCTGTTCGCGTCCACGGCCGCCGACGGGTTCTTCCCGCCCGTGCCCGGCGAGACCGTGATCATCATGCTGGCGGTCGGCGCCGAGACCGGGCAGGGCGTGAACCTCGCCCTCGTCGTGCTCGTGGCGGCGCTCGGCGCATGGTGCGGCGACCAGGTGGCCTACGCCCTCGGCCGGGCGCTCGGCACGACGCGGGTGCCGTTCCTGCGCGGCCCGCGCGGCCAGCGCGCCGTCGCCTGGGCGGGCCGCTCCTTCGAGCGCCGGGGTGCCTCCGTCGTCCTGGGCGCGCGGTTCGTGCCCGTCGGACGGATGGCGGTGAACGTCACCGCCGGCGCGGTGGGCTTCTCGCGGCGCCGCTTCATGGGCCTGTCCGCCGTCGCGTCCCTCGCGTGGGCGTGCTGGTCGGTGCTGATCGGCGTGGTGGCGGCGGCGCCGCTCGGCGACCAGCCGCTGCTCGCCGTCGCGGTCGGCATCGTCGTGGGCACGGTGCTCGGCCTCGTCGTCGATCGGGTCCTCACGGCCTGGGGAGCCCGCGGACGCCGTGCCGCCCCGGCGACGCCGGCGGCCCTGGTGGAGCAGCGCGAGCCGGCGCTCGCGGGCGGCTCCGCGGGGGCCGGGCCCCCCCGCGGGGGGGGGGCGGGGGGGGGCCCCCCCGGGCCCCCCCCCGGGCGGGGGCCCCGGCCGCCCACCAAGTGGGGCACGGCGGCCCCAACCAGCACCACCACCCCAAAGTAGAAGACCGCA
>NZ_JBHWYY010000116.1:0-8078 GCF_042728595.1 Isoptericola sp. NPDC060185
CTGCTCGCCCTGGCTGGTGAAGCCGCCGGGGGACAGCAGCCGCGACAGATCCCGTGCTCGAAGGCGACTACCCTCGTTGGGTGGCACATCTCCTCGGCGCGGACGGCATCGCGCTGACCATCGGTACCCGCACCCTCCTGCACGACGTCTCCCTCGGCCTCGACGACGGCGACCGCATCGGCGTCGTCGGCCCCAACGGCGCCGGCAAGTCCACCCTGCTGCGCCTGCTGGCCGGCACCCAGGCGCCCGACGCCGGCCGCGTCACCCGCGTCGGCGGCTCGCGGCTCGGGATGCTCGTGCAGCGCGACGTGGACGACGACGCCGCGACCATCCGCGACCTCGTGCACGGCGACGACGCCACCCACGAGTGGGCGTCCGACTCCCGCATCCGCTCCGTGCACGCGGGCCTGCTCGCCGACCTCGACCTCGACCAGCCCGCGTCCACGCTGTCCGGCGGCCAGCGCCGCCGCGTCGCGCTCGCCGCGCTCCTCGTCGAGGACCCCGACGTCCTCCTGCTCGACGAGCCCACCAACCACCTCGACGTCGAGGGCGTCGCCTGGCTCGCCGAGCACCTGAAGAACCGGTACGGCCGCCCCGGCGCCACCGGCGCGCTCGTCGTCGTCACGCACGACCGCTGGTTCCTCGACGCCGTCTGCTCCCGCACCTGGGAGGTGCGCGGCGACGGCACCGGCGGCGTCGACGGGTACGACGGCGGGTACGCCGCCTACATCCTCGCCCGCGCCGAACGCGCCCGGCAGGCCGCCACCGCCGCCGAGAAGCGCAACAACCTGCTCCGCAAGGAGCTCGCCTGGCTCAAGCGCGGCGCCCCCGCCCGCACCTCCAAGCCCAAGTTCCGCCTCGACGCCGCCGCCGCGCTCATCGACGACGAGCCGCCGCCCCGCGACACCCTCGAGCTCACCCAGATGGCCACCCGCCGCCTCGGGAAGGACGTGCTCGACCTCGAGGACGTCACCGTGACGGTGCCGGCGCGCGAGGGCAGCGAGGCCGGGCCGCGCGACGCCGCCGGCCGGCGCGTGCTGCTCGACGACGTCACCTGGCGCCTCGGCCCCGGCGACCGGTACGGCGTCGTGGGCGTCAACGGCGCCGGCAAGACCACCCTGCTCGCCCTGCTCGCCGGGCGCCGCGAACCCGACTCCGGGCGCGTGCGCCGCGGCAAGACCGTGCACGTCGCCGAGCTCACCCAGGACGTCGGCGAGCTCGACGACGTCGCGCACCTCACCGCCGTGCAGGTCGTCGACCGCGAGAAGCGCACCGTCGTCGTCGACGGCAAGGAGCTCACCGCCGGCCAGCTCACCGAACGCCTCGGCTTCACCCGCGAGCGCGCGCACACCCTCGTGCGCGACCTCTCCGGCGGCGAACGACGCCGCCTCCAGCTGCTGCGGCTGCTCGTCTCCGAGCCCAACGTGCTGCTCCTCGACGAGCCCACCAACGACCTCGACACCGACACCCTCGCCGCCGTCGAGGACCTGCTCGACGGGTGGCCCGGCACCCTCATCGTCGTGTCCCACGACCGGTACCTGCTGGAGCGCGTGTGCGACCGGCAGTGGGCGTTGCTCGGCGACGGCGCGCTGCGGGACCTGCCCGGTGGGGTGGAGCAGTACCTGGCGCTGCGGCGTGCTGGTGTTGGTGGTGGTGCTGGTGGTGGTCGGGGGGCGACGGCGGCGGATGTCTCGTCGCGAGGCGTCCATCCGAGCCCTCGTTCCTCGGGCTCTCCCGCCAGGCCCATCCAGCCTCGCGACGAGACATCCGCCGCCGCCGCCCGTGGGGGCGTGGCCTCCGCAGAGGGTGCGGCGGGGAACGCTCGGTCGGCGGCGGAGGGCAGTGCGGCGTCGTCCGTGGGGGGAGTGGGGCAGGCGGCTGTGTGGTCGGCGGCGGAGGTGCGGGCGGCGCGGAAGGAGATCGCGCGCGTCGAGCGGCGGCTGGGGCGGATCGCCGACGAGGAGAAGGCGCTGCACGAGCAGATCGCCGCCGACCCGACCGACTTTGGCGCCGTCGCCGCGCTGGACGAGAAGCTGCGCCGGCTGGGCGCCGAGAAGGAGGAGCTCGAGCTGGCGTGGCTCGAGGCCGCGGAGGTCGCGGGCTGAACGACCGGCCGTCGGCGGGGTGCCGGCGGCCGTGGGGGTGGAGAGCGAGACGCCCGTCGTCCACGAGGACCGGGCGGCGGGACCACGACGGGGGAGAGGACCAGGCATGCTCGAGGACGAGGTCGACAAGGCGCTCGTACGCGCCCTGCAGGGCGACGGGCGGGCCACGCTGGCGTCGCTCGCCGGCGTGACCGGGCTGTCGCAGTCCGCCGTGCAGGCGCGGGTGCGCAAGCTCGAGGCGCGCGGGGTGATCACCGGCTACCGCGCCGTCATCGACCCCGAGGAGGTGGGGCTGCCCATCGCCGCGTACGTCGAGATCACGCCGCTGGACCAGTCGCAGGCGGACGACGCCCCCGAGCGGCTGCGCGACGTGCCCGGCATCGAGGCGTGCTGGTCGGTGGCCGGCAACGCCAACTACCTGCTGCTGGTGCGGGTTCCCGCGCCCGGCGACCTCGAGGACCTGCTGGGCGTGATCCGTCGGGAGGCGGGCGTCTCCACGCGGTCGACCATCGTGCTGCGCACCTACTTCGAGGGCCGCCCGCTCCCGGGCTGACGGAGATATTTTCGGGGAAACTCTGGTTCGGCAGGAAGTTCTCCCCTACGGTCGGGATATGACCGAGACAATCTCTCAGCGCACGGCCCCCAGCGTCGGTGGCTCGATCGAGGCCACCGCCGTCCTCGACTCGCTGCGCGAGCACCTGCTCGTGGACGGCTTCGACCTCGTCCTCGACCTGGAGCGCTCGCACGGGTCGACCCTCGTCGACGCCCGGGACGGCCGCGAGTGGACCGACCTGTTCACCTTCTTCGCCTCCAACCCCCTGGGCATGAACCACCCCGCCCTGTTCCGCGACCCGATGTTCCGCGAGGAGCTGACCCGCGCCGCCGTCAACAAGCCGTCGAACTCCGACGTCTACACCGTCGAGCTGGCCCGGTTCGTGGACGCGTTCGCCCGCGTGCTGGGCGACCCGGCCCTGCCGCACCTCTTCTTCGTCGACGGCGGGGCGCTCGCCGTCGAGAACGCGCTCAAGGTCGCCTTCGACTGGAAGTCCCGGCACAACGAGGCGCACGGCCGCTCGCCCGAGCTCGGCACGAAGGTGCTCCACCTGCGCGACGCCTTCCACGGCCGCTCCGGCTACACCATGTCGCTCACCAACACCGAGCCCGGCAAGGTCGCGCGCTTCCCCAAGTTCGACTGGCCGCGCATCACCACCCCCTACCCGGGGCACGACGCCGACGGCGCCCTCCGCGACGTCGAGGCGCTCGAGGCCCAGGCCCTCGCCGAGGCGCGCGCCGCCTTCGAGGCGCACCCGCACGACATCGCCTGCTTCATCGCCGAGCCCATCCAGGGGGAGGGCGGCGACCACCACCTGCGCGCCGAGTTCCTCCAGGCCATGCAGGCCCTGTGCCGCGAGCACGACGCGCTGTTCATCCTGGACGAGGTGCAGACCGGCGTCGGCATGACCGGCACCGCCTGGGCCTACCAGCAGCTCGGCGTGCAGCCCGACGTCGTCGCCTTCGGCAAGAAGGCCCAGGTGTGCGGCGTCATGGCCGGCGGGCGCGTCGACGAGATCGACGACAACGTGTTCCACGTGTCGTCACGCATCAACTCCACCTGGGGCGGCAACCTCGTCGACATGGTGCGCTCGCGCCGCATCCTCGAGGTGATCGAGGCCGAGGGGCTGATCGAGCGCGCCGGGCGCGTCGGGGCGGGCCTGCTGACGAGGCTCGAGACCCTCGCCGCCGCCCACCCCGGCGTCGTCACCGACCCCCGCGGCCGCGGCCTCATGTGCGCCGTCACGCTGCCGTCGCGGCAGGTGCGCGACGCCGTCGTCGCCGGCCTGCACGACCAGGGCTTCCTCATCCTCGGCTGCGGCGAGCGCTCCGTGCGGTTCCGCCCCGCGCTCACCGTCGACGAGGCCGTGCTCGACGCCGCCGTCTCCGCTCTGGACCGGGTCGTCGCGGGGGTCGCGGGCTGAGTCGGGCGGCGCGGGGTCGGGGCTGAGCTGGGCGGCGCGGGGTCGGGGATGTCGTGTCGCGAGGCGCGCCATCCGCCGTGCTCGTTCCTCGCACGCTCCCGCCAGGCCCGGCCAGCCTCGCGACACGACATCCCCGACCCCCCGCCTTATCGCCCGACCCGCGCTCCGACGCCACGCCTCGTCTCGCGGTTGTGGTGGCAGGGTGACGTCATGACTGAGTACCGGCTGGACCTGTCCGCTGGCAACGCCGACCGTGTGGTGACCGTGCTGCCCGGCGTCGGGTACACGGCGCAGGGGCCCGTGCTGGCGCGGCCTGTCGCTGCGCTGCGCGAACTCGGCTGGTCCGTGCGGGCCGTGGTGTGGGACGGGCGGCCGAACTCCGACGACGCGCGCCGGGCGTACGTCGAGGTGGCGCGCGACGGAGTGGCCGCGGCGCCGCGGGCCGCGCACCTGGTGCTCGCGAAGTCGCTGGGCACGCTGGCCCTGCCGGTCGCCGTCGAGCTGGGGCTGCCCGGCGCGTGGCTCACGCCGCTCCTGACCGCCGACGGGGCGCCCGACGTGCGGGCCGCCGCCGCGGGGCTCGGCGCGGCCGGCGTGCCGGCCCTGCTGGCCGGTGGTACGGCCGACGGGTTGTGGGACTCGGCGCTCGCGGCGGCGTCCGGGGCGCGGGTGCTCGAGGTGGACGGCGGCGACCACTCCCTCGAGGTGGCCAGCGACCCGGAGCGCACCGCGCGGGTGCTCGACGACGTCACCGCCGCCGTCGTCGACCTCGCCGGCGCGATCGTCGCGCGCTGACCGTCAGCGCGGCAGTTCACGCTCGCGGCGGCAGTTCGAACTGCCGCCGCGATCCCGAACTGCCGCCGTGAGTGCCCGCGGGCGGTGGCGGGGGCGGCAGCAGAGGGTTGAGCCGCGCCGCACGGCGGACCTGCGCCGGGAACCTGGCGAGCAGGCGTCGCGCGACCTGGTCAGGGCGCCGGGCGTCCCGGGCGACGAACCGCAGCGGCCGCGCGCCGAGGTGCTCCGTGATCGCGTCCTCGCGCACCTTCTCGTCGAACAACGCATGCTCGGCGTCGTAGGCCGGGCCGAACGCGCCGTCGCGGTACTTGATCCGCCCGTCGAACTCGGCGAGCACGCGGTGCTCGGGCCAGGCGAGGTCGACGAAGAAGCGGCCGGCGTGCGTGTCGACCTGCAGCTGCGTCTGCGGTCGCGGGAGGCCTGCACGCAGTGCGACGTATCGCAGCCAGGTCTCCCAGGGCGGGTCGACCCGCGCCTCGGCCAGCTCGAGCACGAGGCGAGCCCGGCGTACGCCGCGCCGTCGTCCGGCGAGCCGACCGATCGCATCGTCCCGGTCCAGGCCGTGCCCGAGCGCCCAGTCGGCGACGACGAGACCGCCCAGCGGGTGCATGGTCGTCACGCAGTCGACGACGGTCCGGGCGAGGTCGGTGATCGGCAGCCCGCCGCGCTCCACCCAGCGCTCCGGCAGGCCGCGTCGTCGCGTGATGTCAAGGGCGGACCGCGAGCTGGCACCCGACCGCTGGAGTACGTGCGTCGTCGTCGGCGTCTCCCACAGCGGGACGCCCCAGGCGAGTGCTGCGGACTCGTGGCTGAGCACGTGCTCGGCGTCGAGCTGCCGGTGGACGGCGACGAGGTGGTCGTGGGCACGGGCGTGCGGGTCGTCCGTGCCGGCCCGTGACGCGCGGTAGGCACCCCGGCGCACGCGCTCGATCTCGCGCGCGGCGGTCGCGCGTCGCAGCTCGGCGGGGTCGTGGTGCCGTGCGATCAGCAGGCCGCGGTCGTCGTCGCTCATGGCCGGGAGCGTGCTCCGCGCGCACGCCCTCACGCCGCCGTCCGACGGGTGGCTGTGGACGGGCTCGGCCTGGGGGCAGCGTCAGCGCGGCAGTTCACGCTCGCGGCGGCAGTTCGAACTGCCGCCGTGAACCCGAACTGCCGCCGTGAGGACGCGCGGGCGGCGAGCCGAGCGCGACACGCGGTCGATCGTTACTGATCCTTAACAGTGATTTTCACCACGGGAGGCCATGATGGCGATATGTTCCACGGCAACGTCGTCGTGGGCCCGAGGAGTCGGTGCGCGACGACGTGCACGACGACGTGAACACACGCATGGCAACGGCGCCTAGAGCGACCACGACGTGGGGAGAAGCCGGTGACGATGGGGCGAAGGGCTGCTGTGGCAGCCACGGCGACAGCGGTGGCGCTGGTGCTGGCGAGCTGTTCCGGCGGGGGCGGCGACGGTGACGGTGACGGCGGCGGGGGCGACGGCGGGGGGAGCGACCCGGACGCCACGCTGCACCTGTCGCTGAGCCAGGACGTCGAGACGCTGCTGCCGATGGACTCGAACGTCGGCGACAACATCAGCGTGCTCGACGTCGTCTACGACGGGCTGGTGCGGTACGACCCGAAGACCACGGAGCCGTACAACTACGTGGCCGACAGCATCGAGTCCGACGACAACACGGTCTGGACGATCAAGATCAAGCCGGACCTGAAGTTCCAGAACGGCGAGGCCGTCGACGCGGACGCGTTCGCCCGGGCCTGGAACTACGCGGCGTACGGCCCGAACGCGATGGCGAACAACTACTTCTTCGAGCGCATCGCCGGCTACGACGAGATGCAGGGCGAGACCGACGACGACGGCAACGTCACGAAGGAGCCGTCCGCGGACACGCTGTCCGGCCTCAAGGTCGTGGACCCGCAGACGCTCGAGGTCACGCTGACCGGCCCGTTCGCCGGGTTCTCGACGATGCTCGGCTACACCGGCTTCTTCCCGATCGCGCAGGCCTGCCTCGACGACATCGACGCGTGCGCCGTGCAGCCGATCGGCAACGGCCCGTTCCAGGTGGAGAAGTGGGACCAGGGCGTGAACCTCACCGCGAAGCGGTGGGAGGACTACACGCTGAAGGAGACCCCGAAGTACGGCGCCATCGAGTGGACCGAGTACACGGGCGAGGACAACTGGCCGGACTTCCAGGCCGGCAACCTCGACTTCGCGACCCCGCCGCCGGCGGAGACCGCGGCGGCCGCGAACGACCCCGACCTGCAGGAGCGGTACATCGAGGGCCCGGGCGCCGCGCTCACCTACCTCGGCTTCCCGCTCTACAAGGACGGCCCGTGGACGAAGGTCGAGTTCCGCCAGGCGATCTCGCAGGCGATCGACCGGCAGGGCATCATCGACGCCCTGCTGCCCGGCCAGCGCATCCCGGCCGACAGCTGGGTCGTGCCGGACGTCGTGCCAGGAGGCACGGGCGGCACCTGCGAGTTCTGCACCTTCGACCCGGACGCCGCCAAGGCGGCGCTCGCGAAGGCGGGCGGCTGGCCCGACGGCGAGAAGCTGACGATCCACCTGGGCCAGGACGAGACGGAGCAGGCCCTGTTCAAGGCGGTCGGCGACTCCATCCAGGAGACGCTCGGCATCCCGTACGAGCTGGACCCCACGGAGGACTACTTCGCCCGCCGCTCGGCGCGCGACTTCTCCGGCCCGTTCCGCGCCAACTGGTTCCCGGACTACCCGCTGAACGAGAACTACCTGGCCCCGGTGTACGCCAGCGGCGACGCCAAGAACGGCAACGTGGAGTTCGGCTACTACAGCGCGGACTTCGAGGCGGCCATCAAGGCCGGCGACGAGGCCCCGACGCTCGACGACGCGGTCGCCAAGTACCAGGAGGCGGAGAAGATCCTCGCCGCCGACTTCCCGACGATCCCGCTCTTCGTGGCCCAGAACACCACGTACTACAGCGAGAACGTCTCGAACGTCGTCCTCGACCCGTTCAGCGGCGAGCCCAAGCTCCGCCTCCTCGACGTGACGAACGGCTGACAACCGGCGACATGACGAACGGCTGACAGCTCAGATCGACCCTCCCGGTGGCCGCGGCCCAGGTCACCGGCCACCGGGAGGGTGCATGACGAGCGGGGCGCGGGTGTCGATGTCGCGAGGCTGGTCGGGCCTGGCGGGAGCCGCGAGGAACGAGCGGCGGATGGC
>NZ_JBHWYY010000117.1:0-7793 GCF_042728595.1 Isoptericola sp. NPDC060185
GGTTCGCGACCGAACCAGGGCCAAACGCCCGCTCACAACGAGAACCTGGTCAGTGGCGGGTGCGGTACAGGTGCATCGTGACGGGGCCGAGGACGCCCGTGAGGACGACGGCGGCGACGAGCACCCAGACGATCTCGCCGCTGTCGGGGGTGCCCGCCATGAGGCCGCGGACGGCGGTGACGAGGTGCGTGACGGGGTTGATCTCCACGAACCGCTGCAGGGCGGCAGGCATCGTCGACGGGTCGACGAAGATGTTCGACGCGAAGGTCAGCGGCATCAGCACCATCATGGACACCCCCATCACGGCGTTCGGGGTGCGCAGCAGCAGCCCGAGGATGGTGAAGATCCAGCTCAGCGAGAACGCGAAGACCAGCAGGAGCAGCACCCCGAGCACGACGCCGACGACACCGCCGTCGGGCCGGAAGCCCAGGATCAGGCCGAGCCCGATGGTCATGACCGACGCGATGGAGTAGCGCACGGTGTCGCCCAGCAGGGCACCCACGATGGGCGCCGGCCGCCAGATCGGCAGGGAGCGGAACCGGTCGAAGACGCCCTTGGTGATGTCCGTGTTCAGCGTGTAGCCGGTGTACACGGTCACGATGACGATCGTCTGCACCAGGATGCCGGGCAGCAGGAACTGGATGTACGCCGACGTCGAGCCGGCCAGCGCGCCTCCGAACAGGTACGTGAACATCAGCGTGAAGATCACGGGGGAGACCAGCACGTCGAACAGCTGCTCGGGCACGTGCTTGATCTTCAGCAGCGCTCGCCACGCGAACGTCAGGGTCATCGCGAGCGGGGACGGGCGGGCCGGGCGCTCGGTGAGGGCGACGGCCTGACGCAGGGTGGTGGTCGTGATCTCGGCGGGGTCGGCGGACGTGGTCATCGGGACACCTCCTCCTCGACGGGCCGGGCGTCGTCCTCGTCGGCCGGCAGCGGCTGGCCCGTGATCGTCAGGAACACCTCGTCGAGGCTGGGCTGGCCCAGCGTGAACTCGGGCACGGCGATGCCGGCCTCGCCGAGCGCGGGCAGCAGCTGTGCCACGTCGGCCGTGCCCTCGTCGGGCACGCGGGCCGACAGGGCGTACGGGTCGGTGGGCAGGGTCGGCGCGGAGCCGAGCACCTTCTCGACGACGCTCGCGGCCGCGGCCCGCTGGGTCGCGTCGGCGAGGCGCATCGTCACAGCGCCCTGGCCCACCGAGCGCTTGAGCTCCGTCGACGTTCCCTCGGCGATGACGGTGCCGTGGTCGATGACGGCGATCCGGTCGGCGAGCTGGTCCGCCTCCTCGAGGTACTGGGTGGTGAGCAGCACCGTGGCGCCGTCCGCGACGAGCACGCGCACGATGTCCCACACCTGGTTGCGGCTGCGTGGGTCGAGGCCCGTGGTGGGCTCGTCGAGGAACAGCACGCGCGGGGCGAGCACGAGGGACGCCGCGAGGTCGATGCGCCGCCGCATGCCGCCGGAGTAGGTCTTCACCTGCCGGGCGCCGGCGTCGGAGAGGCTGAAGGCGTCGAGCAGGCCCTCGACGCGGCGCCGGGCGGCCGCGCCGCGGAAGCCGTACAGCCGGGCCAGCATGAGGAGGTTCTCGGTGCCGGTCAGGTCCTCGTCGACGGAGGCGTACTGGCCGGTGAGCCCGACGGCGCTGCGCACGGCGTCGGCGTCCGCGACGACGTCGTGCCCGAGGACGCGGGCGCTGCCCGCGTCGGGTCGCAGCAGCGTCGCGAGCATCCGCACGACGGTGGTCTTGCCGGCGCCGTTGGGGCCGAGGAGGCCGAAGACGCTGCCGGTCGGGATCTGCAGGTCGACGCCGTCGACGGCCTTCGTGACCTGCTTGCGCGTGGTGAAGTGCTTGACGAGCCCGTGGGCGTCGACCGCCAGGTCGGCGGGGCCGGCGGCGGGGACGCGGGGCGTGGGCGGGTCGGACATGGGATCTCCCGGGGTCGCCTGGGTGACGTGCGTCACGTCCCAGGCTAGGACAGCCCTCCGACGACGAACTCATCGGCCGCCCGTCGTGGCAGGGTGGCGCCCATGACCTCGGAGCACGCCACCAGCGACCTGTTCGACGTCGACCACCTCGCCGCGTGGGTCGCCACCCAGGCAGGCTTTGCGCGGGTCCCGGGCGTGCAGTACGCGGTCCGCGTGGGCGACGACCTGGTGCTCGACGACGCGTGGGGCGTCGCCGACGCCACGACCGGCGAGCCGCTGCGTCCCGACCACGTGTTCCGCGTCGCGTCGCACTCCAAGACCTTCACGGCGACCGCGGTGGCGCGCCTCGCGGACCGGGGCGCGCTGCGGCTCGACGATCCGTTCGAGGCCCACCTGGCGGAGCTCGTGGGCGCGCCCATGGGCCGGGTGACGCTCCGGGAGGCGCTGGGGCACACCGGAGGCGTGCGGCGCGACGGCCGCGACGCCGACTTCTGGCAGCTGGGCGCGCCGTTCCCCGACCGCGGCACGCTGGTGCAGTCGGTGCTCCTCGACGGCGCCGTCCTCGGCCGCGGCGAGGTCTTCAAGTACTCAAACCTCGCCTACGGGCTGCTGGGGCTGGTGGTGGAGGCCGTGACGGGCGCGTCGTTCGCGGACCACGTGCGGGCCGACCTCCTCGAGCCCCTGGGGCTCCGGCGCACGACGGCGGAGGCGACCGAGGGACCGGCGAACGTCGTCGGCCACTCCGCCTTCGGGGTCGCCGACGACGGCCGGCTGCCCGTCGCACCGGTGCGCACGGGCGCCCTCGCGTCGGCGACGGGGTTCTGCTCGACGGCGGCGGACCTCACGCGCTGGTTCGCCGCGCACGCGGACGGCTCGGACCTCCTGCGCCCCGAGACCCGACGCCTGCTGCACCGCGACGAGTCGGTGATCGACCGTCCGCACGCGCGGCCGCGCCGCTACGGGCTGGGTTTCGAGACGCGGGAGATCGAGGGGCGGCGCGTCGTCGGGCACGGGGGGTCGTTCCCCGGCCAGCTCAGCCGCACGTGGGCGGACCCCGCCGGGCGGGTGGTGGTGTCGG
This sequence comes from Isoptericola sp. NPDC060185, assembly GCF_042728595.1. Classification (NCBI taxonomy): domain Bacteria; kingdom Bacillati; phylum Actinomycetota; class Actinomycetes; order Micrococcales; family Promicromonosporaceae; genus Isoptericola; species Isoptericola sp. NPDC060185. The sequence goes on from NZ_JBHWYY010000117.1 coordinate 3,005, forward strand.
TGCTGACCAACGCCGTCGACGGCCCGGCCGAGACGATCGCGACCGGGCTCTTCGCCCTGGTCGCGACCGCGCTCGACGCGGGAGCCCCGGGCTCCGCCGCCGACGTCGAGGCGCTGGACCGCCGCACGGGCCGCTTCGCGAACCTGTGGGGCCAGACCGACGTCGTGCGGCTCGGCCAGGAGCTGTGGCTGATCGACCCGCGCCGCGAGGACCCGTTGGCCGGAGCCGAGCGGCTGGTGGCGGACGGCGAGGACCTGCGGCTGCCCGTCCACCCGGGGTTCGGCGCGCCGGGAGAGATCGTCGAGGTGCTGCCCGGCCAGGACGGGCGGCCGGCCGGGATCGTCGTCGGCGGGCTGACGTCCTGGCGGGCGGACGACTACGAGCGCGAGCGGAGGGCCCAGCTCGAGGCGCTGGGCGCTCGCGGGATCAAGGCTCGGGGAACGTCGGCGTGATCGGCTCCAGGCGCGGGGCGGGGGAGGGCCGCGGCTCGTCGAAGGTCTCGACCTCCACCGTCTCGGGCGCCAGGAGGCGCGCGACGGCGTCGGCCAGGTTGGTGCGGATCGCGGCGACGAGCCCGTCGGCGTCACGCGCCTCGAAGCGTTCGACGAGGTCGACGTGCGACTCGGCGGCGTCCTTGCGCACCGCGTAGTCCTCGCTGAGCGTGAAGCTCGCGATCCGGACCTCGACGATGAGGGTGGTCATCCAGCGCAGCAGCCAGGGGTTCCCGGCGGCGGCCACGAGCGACCAGTGCACGTTGAGGTCGGCGTCGCCGACGCGCCGGGCGTCCTCGCTGCGCTCGGCGGCGACGAGCGCGTCGTGCGCGGCACGGACGGCCGCGACCTGCGCGGCCGTGGCCCGTTCGACGGCGAGCGGTGCGGCCGACGTCTCGACGACCGTGCGCGCCTCGTACAGCGCGCGCACCCGGTCGGCGCCGATCCGCACCACGCTGAGGCCGCGGCCGGGGGTCGACCGCAGCAGGCCCTCCTGGACGAGGCGCTGTGCGGCCTCGCGGAAGGGCCCGCGACTCACCCCGAGCTGGCTCGACATCTCGACCTCGCGGATGGGCGACCCCACGGGCAGCGCCCCCGAGTAGACGGCGTTGCGCAGCTCGACGGTGATGAGGTCGACCGTCGACGGCCGTGTCACCGGCGACAGGAACGGCGCACTGCCGACGGGGACCCGTGACGACGGGGTCATCTGCTCTCCTTCCACGTGGTCGGGGACCGCCCCGACGGGACACATCATCCCGCGACCGGGCCCACCGGCCAGATCGTGACCCTCTTGTGACCATGCCATGACTGCGTTCGTGGGCCTCCGGGCAGCCCGGGTGCCGGATTCGGCGCGGTCGACGGCGTCCTGACCTGCGACGACGTCGAACCTGACGGGCTGAGCGGCGCGCCCTTGAGGATTGTAGACAATCCGACATGCGGATACATAGATTGTCATAGCGTCGGCATCGCGGCTACGGTGTCGCACCGTCCAGACCCAACAGCCCGGCGCGACTCCGCCCGGGCACGGAAGGGAGACACCGTGTCGTCCATCAGGACCACGAAGCGCCATCGGGCGGTCATCGCCGTCGGCGCCGTCCTCACCATGACCGCACTCACCGCCTGCTCCAGCGTCGATGACGGCGGATCGGGCGACGGCGGCAGCGGATCGACGCTGCAGAAGATCAAGGACGCCGGGACGGTCAACGTCGCCTTCAACGGTGAGAAGCCGTACAGCTACAAGGACGGCGACGAGCTCACCGGCGCGACGATCGCCCTCGACAAGAAGATCTTCGGGGCGCTCGGTGTCGACGACGTCGAGGGCACCCAGACGGAGTGGAACTCGCTCATCCCCGGCCTGAACGCCGACCGGTACGACACCGTGTCCGCGGGCATGTCGATCCTCCCGGACCGCTGCAAGGCCGCCGCGTTCGCCGAGCCCACCATCATGTACACCACGGCGTTCCTCGTGCCGAAGGGCAACCCCGACAAGCTCTCCGACTGGCAGTCGGTGGAGGACTCGGGCCTCACCATCGCCGTCACGAGCGGCGCGATCGAGGACGGCTACGCCAAGGACACGGGCGTCAAGACGATCACCGTCGGCGATTCGACCGACGGCCTGAACGCCGTCGTGACCGGCCGCGCCGACGCGTTCGCGCTCACGGGCATCTCGATCCGCGCGCTCGCGGACAGCACCGACGAGGACGTCGAGGCCACGGACGCGTTCGTCGCCACGATCGACGGCGTGGCACAGATCGGCGCCGGCTCCGAGGTCTTCCGCAAGGACGACACCGAGCTGCGGGACGCGTACAACACCGAGCTCGCCAAGATCACCGGCGACAAGGACAAGTGGCTCGAGGTCATGGAGCCGTTCGGCTTCACCGAGGCGGAGTTCCCGCCGGCGGGCCTGACGGCCGACATGCTGTGCGAGGGCGACCTCAAGGCGATCCAGGACGAGCTGGGGCTGGACTCCTGACCGCATGTCAGACGATCTTCAGGCACTGATCGACCGGCTGCCGAACCTCGGCGACGCGGTCCTCGTCACGCTCGAGATGACCCTCGGCGGCGCCGTGCTCGCGATGGTGGTCGCGCTGGTGCTGGGCTTCGGCTCGCGCACCCGGACCCTCTGGGTGCGCGGGCCGTCCCGGGTCGTGATCGAGTTCTTCCGCGGCACCTCGTTGGTGGTCCAGATCTTCTGGCTCTTCTACGTGCTGCCGCAGCTCGGCTTCAAGATGGAGGCGCTCACGGTCGCCATCGTGGCCCTCGGCCTCAACTACGGCGCGTACGCCGCCGAGGTGGTGCGGGGCTCCATCGAGTCCGTCCCCACCGGCCAGTGGGAGGCCGCGACGGCCCTCAACCTGGGCTGGTTCCACAAGGTGCGCCGGGTGATCTTCCCGCAGGCGTGGGCGCTGATGATCCCCCAGCTGGCGAACCTGCTGATCCAGCTCCTCAAGGGCTCCGCGCTCGCGTTCTACATCACCCTGCACGACGTGTACTGGTGGATCGACGAGCTCCAGCGGGACACCCGCGACACGTTCTTCAGCTACGGGATCGGCCTCGTCATCTACTTCGTGATCGCCTACGTCCTCACCTGGGGGATGAACTGGCTCGAGGAGCGGGCCAAGCGCCGGCTCGGTCGCGGCGCGCGTCCGCGGATGCGTGACGTGCTCGGCCTCAAGCCGGGCGTCCCGACCGAGATCGCTCGCGTGAAGGGGGGCGTGGCATGAGCGACATTTGGGACTGGGAGATCGCCTGGGACGTGCTCCCCGACCTGCTCCGAGGTCTGGTCGTGACCATCGAGGCGACGGTCGTCGGCATGGTCATCGCCGCGATCCTGGGGCTGCTCATCGCCCTGGCCATGCGCACGCCGACCCGTTGGGTCCGTGGGCCGCTGCGCTTCGTCGTCGACTTCATCCGCATGACGCCGTTGCTGGTGCAGCTCGTCTTCGTCTGGCTGCTGCTGGTCGACGTGCCGCCGCTGATCATCGGCTTCGGCGTGCTCGGCGTGCACTACGCGACGTACATGTCCGAGGTGTACCGCGCGGGGATCGAGGCCGTCCCGCCGGGTCAGTGGGAGGCGGCCAAGGCGCTCAACCTGCCGAAGGCGCGCACCTGGTTCGCGATCATCCTGCCGCAGGCGATCCGCAAGACCCTGCCGGGCCTGGGGAACTACGCGGTGTCGATGTTCAAGGAGACGCCGTTCCTCTTCGCGATCACCGTGGTCGAGATGTACTCGGCGGCCCAGGCCTACGGCGCACTCACCTACTCGTACATCGAGCCGATCACGATGGTGGGCTTGCTCTTCCTGCTGGTGAGCTACCCGACCTCGCTGCTCGTACGACGGATGGAGACCCGCCTTGCCTGACACGACGACCACCTCCGCTGGGAGCCAGACCATGACCACACCGACGAGCGCTCCCCGCACGGGGAGCACCCCCGCCATCGAGTTCCGGGACGTGACCAAGCGCTTCGGCGACAACGTGGTGCTCGACGGGCTGAACTTCTCGGTCGCTCAGGGTGACCGGGTCACGCTGATCGGCCCGTCCGGCTCCGGGAAGACGACGATCCTGCGCCTGCTGATGACGCTGGAGGAGGCGAACGGCGGCCTCATCCTCATCGACGGCGACCCCTACACGCACGAGTACAAGGGCGACAAGTGGGTCGAGATCTCCGAGAAGCGCCGCCGCGTGGTGCGCAACCGCGTGGGGATGGTGTTCCAGCAGTTCAACCTGTTCCCGAACATGACCGTGCTGGAGAACATCATCGAGGCGCCCGTGCACGTGCTCGGGCTGTCCAAGAAGGACGCGATCGAGCGAGCCGAGCAGCTGCTCGAGCAGGTCGGGATGTCGGACAAGCGTGACGCCCGCTGCACGCAGCTCTCCGGCGGTCAGCAGCAGCGTGTGGCGATCGCCCGCGCGCTCGCGATGGACCCGGAGATCCTGCTGCTCGACGAGGTCACGTCGGCCCTCGACCCGGAGATCGTCGCCGACGTGCTCGGCGTGCTCCGCGAGATCGCCCGGACCACCGACATCACGATGCTGCTCGTGACGCACGAGATGCAGTTCGCCCGCGAGGTGTCGAACCGCGTGCTCATGTTCGACCACGGGCAGATCGTCGAGGAGGCGGACCCCGAGACGATGTTCACGAACCCCAAGCACGAGCGCACGCAGGAGTTCCTCAAGGCCGTGCTCGGCTGAGCCCCGCCGCACCCCGGCAGCCGAACCCGGCTGTCGAAACCCGGGGTGCCGAACAGGCAGTTGACACCGTTATCGCGCCCCTCGAGGCGCGATCACGGTGTCAAC
>NZ_JBHWYY010000118.1:0-7267 GCF_042728595.1 Isoptericola sp. NPDC060185
GCCTCGGAACGGGGCCAAACGCCCGCTCACAGCGACTACGGGCGGCCGGCGTAGGGCATGACGTCGTCCCAGCGGACCGGGGTCTCGCGGACGTCGACGCCGGGGCGCGGGGCCTCGACCATCATCCCGCCGCCGGCGTACATCGCGACGTGCCGGATGGTCGACGGGTCGGACGTGTCGTTGGCGTAGAAGATCAGGTCGCCGGGCCGCATCGAGCCGTACGACACCTTGCCGACCGTGAGGTACTGCGACCGCGACGTGCGAGTGATCCACACGCCCGCGGCGTCCCACGCGCCGGACGTCAGGCCCGAGCAGTCGTAGCCCGGGTTCCCGGTGCCGCCCCACTGGTACGCGATGCCGATCTTCGAGCGCGCCCACGCCAGCGCCGCGCGGCCCTGGGCGGCGCTGCCCTGGCCCACGCCGCTCACCGGCGGGGGCTTCGGCGTCGGGTCGGGCTTCGGGTCCGGCCGGGGCGTGGGCTCCGGGTCCGGCGCCGGGTCGTGCGTGCGCGTGGGCTGCGGGTCGGGCTGCGCGGTCGCGGCGCCCCGGTCCCCGCCGCCGTCCCCGGCGGCCGCGCCGTCGGACGTCCCGCCCGACGCACCCGACCCCGCGTCGTCGGACCGGTCGGGCGAGGCCGCAGCATCCTGCCCCGCGCCGGCCGACGACGTGTCCTCGGCCGCGGCGTCCTGCTCCGCCCCGGTCGAGGCGTCCTCGGCCGCGGCCCTCGCCGCCCGCTCGTGCGCGGCCGCGGCGCGCTGCTGGCGGTCCGCCTCCCGCTGTCGCTCCAGGTCGACGGTGGTGCTGCGCAGGTCGGCGAGGCGCGCGAACAGGCGGTCGCGCTCCCGTTCGGCGGCGGCGGTGCGGGCAGTGAGGTCGTCGGCGGTGCGCCGCGCGGTGGCGAAGGCCGCCGCGGCGGCCTCGTCCGCCTCCTGCTGCGCGGCGCGGGCGGCGTCCCAGCGGGCGTCGGCGTTGCGCGCCGAGGCGCGCAGGTCCGCCTGCTGCGCGAGGGTGCGGGCGATCCGCCGGTCGACGGCTCGCTGCGCGGCGTCGGAGGAGACGACGTCGCCGAGGTCGCGGGCGCCGGCGACGACGTCCAGCGGCCCGAGGCCGCCCTCCGTCGCGCGCGCCGTGGTGCGGTACGCCTCGGCGAGGGACGCGCGGGCGGCGGCCTCGGCCTCCTGCGCCCGGTCGGCCCGCTCGCGGGCGGCGCGCGTCTCGCGCTTCGCGGCGGCGAGCGCCTCGCGCGCCTCCGCGTAGTCCTCCGCGGCGGTCTGGACGCCGGCCTCGGCGCGCGCGAGCTCGGCGCGGATCGCGTCCAGCCGCGCCTCGGCCCCGGCGACGTCCAGCCGGGCGGCGTCCTCGGCCGCGTGCGCTGCCGCGACGTCGTCGTCCGACGGAGGCTCGGCCCACGCGCTGCCCGCGGCGGGAGCCCCGCCGAGCAGCACGACGACCGCCAGCGCGGCGACCTTGCGCGACCGCGGGGTGCGTCCGGTGCCGGTCATGCTCCGCTCCTCCCCTGGTCTGCCCCCGGGACGACGTTCTCCGGGCAACCTCGCCCAGGCTCACCCGAACGGGAAGGCAGCGCCACCCGAGAGTGCGATGTCGACACGCAGGGCAAGGCGACACGCCGTCCATATTTTGGTCTCAGATCATGAGATCCCGCTGTCGCGGGGCGCGAGGCGGGGCTACGGTCGTCCGCATGACCCGTCGAATGTGCCGCTGACCACCGCGCACGTTCGCCTGCCTGCGGCCGCTCGTCGACCCAGCCACCCGCTCCACGTGCGCAGCCGACCGCCGCGGCACCGCCTCAGACGCGCAGGCCCTCCTGAGACCCGCCGCGGCCCGATCATCGCCGACCGAGCCGAGCCCAGGAGCACCCCATGACCGAGCAGCCCACCACCCCCGGCTGGACCTTCGAGACCCGCCAGATCCACGCCGGCCAGAGCCCCGACCCCGCCACCGGGGCCCGCGCGCTGCCCATCTACCAGACCACGTCGTTCGAGTTCCCCAGCGCCGACGTCGCCGCCGACCGGTTCGCCCTCGCCGACCTCGGCCCCATCTACACCCGCATCGGCAACCCGACCCAGGAGGCCGTCGAGGCCCGCATCGCCGACCTCGAGGGCGGCGTCGGTGCGCTGCTCGTCGCCTCCGGGCAGGCCGCGGAGACGCTCGCGATCCTCAACGTCGCGCAGGCCGGGGACCACGTCGTGGCCAGCCCCAGCCTGTACGGCGGCACGTACAACCTGCTGCGGCACACCCTGCCGAAGCTCGGGATCGAGACGACCTTCGTGGACGACCCGCACGACCCCGAGTCGTGGCGCGCGGCGACCCGCCCCACCACCAAGGCGTTCTTCGCCGAGACGATCCCCAACCCGCGCGCGGACGTGCTGGACATCGCCGCCGTCGCCGACGTCGCGCACGAGGTCGGGGTGCCGCTCATCGTGGACAACACGATCGCGACCCCCTACCTGGTGCGGCCGATCGAGCACGGCGCGGACGTCGTCGTGCACTCGGCCACCAAGTACCTCGGCGGCCACGGCGCCGCGATCGGCGGCGTCATCGTCGACGGCGGCACCTTCGACTACGCCGCCCAGCCGGAGCGCTTCCCCGGCTTCAACGAGCCGGACGCCAGCTACCACGGCCTCGTCTACGCCCGCGACCTCGGCGTCGGCTCGGCGCTCGGCGCCAACCTCGCGTTCGTGCTCAAGGCGCGCGTGCAGCTGCTGCGCGACCTCGGCCCCGCCGTCGCGCCCTTCAACGCCTTCCTGCTGGCCCAGGGTCTCGAGACGCTGTCGCTGCGCGTGGAGCGGCACGTGGCCAACGCGCAGCGCGTCGCCGAGTGGCTCGAGCAGCGCGACGACGTCCGCGTGGTGCACTACGCCGGCCTGCCGTCGTCGCCGTGGCACGACAACGCCACGAAGTACGCCCCGAAGGGCGCCGGCGCCGTCATCGCCTTCGAGCTCGACGTCGCCGACCCGGAGCAGGCTTCGGCCGCCGGCCGTGCCTTCGTGTCCGCGCTGCGGCTGCACTCGCACGTGGCGAACATCGGCGACGTGCGCTCGCTCGTCATCCACCCGGCCTCGACCACGCACTCGCAGCTCGCGCCCGAGGAGCAGGCGCTGTCCGGCGTGACGCCCGCGCTGGTGCGGCTCTCGGTCGGCCTCGAGGGGATCGAGGACATCCTCGCCGACCTCGAGCTCGGCTTCGCCGCAGCGGCGGGCACCGGCGACGCCGCCACCGACGCCGGCGACGAGGCCGCCGCGTGACGGGCGTGACCGGCGTGCCGGGCCGCCTGCCGGCGCGGCGCGAAGGCGTGGGCGTCGCGCCCACCGTGCCGTCGGTGGGCGGGCGCAGCTCGGGCGGCGCGCCGCGCGTGCGCCCCGCGCCCCCGCACCCGGCGTCGCGGTCGCGGGTGAAGCCGCCCGTGCCCGCCACGGGCGCCTGGCGCGAGGGCGACGCCGTCGCGGGCCGGAAGTTCGCCGACGTCGGAGCGGTGGAGCTCGAGGCGGGCGGCGTCTTGCCCGGCGTGCGGGTCGCCTACGAGACCTGGGGCGAGCTGGCCGAGGACGGCTCCAACGCCGTCCTCGTGCTGCACGCGCTGACCGGCGACGCGCACGTCACCGGTCCCGTCGGGCCGGGGCAGCCGACCGCCGGCTGGTGGGCCGACATGATCGGACCGGGCGCGCCCATCGACACCGACCGGTACTTCGTCGTCGCGCCCAACGTGCTCGGCGGCTGTCAGGGCACCACCGGCCCGGCGTCGGCCGCCCCCGACGGCCGCCCGTGGGGCGGGCGGTTCCCGCGCATCACGACGCGCGACCAGGTGGCCGCCGAGATCGAGCTCGCGCGGCAGCTCGGCATCGACCGCTGGTCGCTCGTCGTCGGCGCGTCGATGGGCGGGCTCCGCGTGCTGGAGTGGGCCCTGCTCGGGCCCGAGGCCGGCATCGCGGTCGACGGGATCGCCGCCATCGCGACGACGGCGCAGACGTCGGGCGACCAGATCGCCTGGGCGCACCCGCAGCTCGGCGCCATCCGCGCCGACCCGCGCTGGCGCGACGGGGACTACTACGACGCCGCCGACGGCGACGGGCCGGACGCCGGCCTCGCCATCGCCCGGCAGATCGCCCACACGACGTACCGCACGGCCGCGGAGCTCGACGTGCGGTTCGGGCGGCTGCCGCAGGGCGGGGAGGACCCGCTGGCCGACGGCCGGTACGCCGTGCAGTCGTACCTCGACCACCACGGGGACAAGCTCGCCCGCCGGTTCGACGCGAACTCCTACCTGGTGCTCACCGAGTCGATGCTGAGCCACGACCTGGGCCGCGACCGCGGCGGCGTCGAGTCCGCGCTGTCGCAGATCACGGCCCGGGCGCTGGTCGTGGCGGTCGACTCCGACCGCCTGTTCCCGCCCGACCAGGCGAGCCGCATCGCAGCCTGGGTGCCGGGCGCCGAGCCGCTGCGCATCGTCACCTCCGACTACGGGCACGACGGCTTCCTCATCGAGTTCGACCAGCTCGGCCCGATCGTCGCCGACTTCCTCGCGGGCGCCAGCGTCGAGGGCGGCCCGGACGACGAGTGAGCCCGGCATGACCGAGGCATGACCCCCACCGTCACCCTGCCCGACGGCCGCGCGGTCCCGCCGCCGTCCGGACCGGTGCCGGTGCCGGTGCCGATGCCGATGCCGATGCCGATGCCGATGCCGATGCCGATGCCGATGGAGATGCTCTGACGGGTCGTCGAGCGGGTGTCGGCGGCCGTGCCTAGCGTGGGACCCGGCCGCCGACCCGCGCGGCCGGCCCGTTCCCCGCAGTGTCGCTGGAGGCACCCATGGTCCGGCTCAACCCCTACCTCAGCTTCAAGAACCAGGCCCGCGAGGCGCTCGAGTTCTACCGGTCGGTGCTCGGCGGCGAGCTCGACATCAGCACGTTCGGCGGCATGCCCGCGGACTCCGGCATGCCGATCCCGGACTCCGACAAGGACCTCGTCATGCACGGCCAGCTCGAGACGCCGTCCGGCCTCACCCTCATGGCCGCCGACTCCGGCTCGATGATGCCGTACGTGGCGCCCACCAGCGGCGTCACCGTCGCGCTGACGGGCGGCCCGGAGGACCACGACTACGTGGCCGGCGCGTACGCGAAGCTCGCCGACGGCGGCTCCGACGCGATGCCCTTCGACAAGGCGCCGTGGGGCGACTACTACGGCCAGGTGACCGACCGGTACGGCATCACCTGGATGTTCGACGTCGGCACGGAGTGAGCACCGGGCTCACCCCACCAGCAGCGTCTCCCGGCGGGCGGCGAGGGCCGCGAGCTCGGCGTCGGCGGCGGTGGCCCGCTCCGCCAGGCGCTGCCGGACCGCGTCCACCGCGCGCCCGGCGGCGCCGACGCGGTCGCGCGCCTCGGCGATGCGGTTCCGCACCGACCAGTCCGTGAAGATGTTGTCGAACCAGATGTCGAGCGTGCGGGTGAAGCCGTCGACGCCGACGTCCCCGACCCCCTGCTCCCCGAGGTCGCCCAGCTCGACCGTCAGGCGCCGCAGCGCGCCGTCGGCCCGGCGCAGCAGGTCCGCGGCCTGGTCGAGGCGGTGGTGCTTGGCCATGCTCGCGAGCGCGCCGCCGTCGAAGAACGTGTCGTAGGTGGACCAGCCGTCGGCGCCGCGCAGCTCGTCGGCGGCCGCGCCGAGCGCCCGGGCGGCGGCCTCCGCGGCGGCCTGCGCCTCGACGATCTCCCGCTGCTCGGCGCGCCATGCCCCGGTCCGCTCCGCGACGTCGGCCAGCTCCGCGGCCGCCGCCCCGCCGGCATCGCGCAGCCACCGCTCCTTGACGGCCAGCGCCGTGCCCCAGCGCGCCTCGACGTCGCCCAGGGCGGCCAGCCCCGCCTCGACGGCGGCCAGCTCGCGGGCCGCGGCCTCGCGGCGGGCCTGCGCCGTTGCCGCGACGTACTCGGCGGCCTGCTGCTCCGCCCGCTCGACATCGAGCCGCTGCGCGCGGTCGCCGCGCAGCCCCGCCCAGACGCGGGACAGGCTCAGCGACTCCAGCCGCTGCACGTCCTGGGTCTCGTCCGCGAGGGACGCGCGCGCCGCGGCGAGCGCCTCGTCCGCGGCCGCCACCTCGTGGCGCGCACGCTCGCGACGGGCGGACTGCTGCGCGTGCTCGACGACGGCGGCACGCGCCGCGGCGAGCTCCTCCTCGACCCCATCGGTAGGCATGCGCACAACCTAACGGGGCGGCCAGTAGGTTGGGACGCATGCTCGCCGCCACCGTCGCCCGGTTCTCGCCCGACTCCCCGCTCGACGGGCTGGAGGTGGGCGACCGGCCGGAGCCGCAGGCGCGCGAGCACTGGACCACGATCGAGGTGCGCGCCGCGACGCTCAACCACCACGACCTGTGGTCGCTGCGCGGCGTCGGCCTGCGTGCCGAGCAGCTCCCGATGATCCTCGGCACGGACGCCGCCGGCACCACGCCGGACGGCACGCAGGTGCTGGTGCACGGCGTCGTGGGCGGCGACGGGCACGGCGTCGGGCCGAACGAGCGCCGCACCCTGCTGTCCGAGAAGTACCCGGGCACCCTCGCGGAGCGCGTCGCCGTGCCGACCCACAACCTGGTCCCGATCCCCGACGACCTGTCGTTCGAGGACGCCGCCTGCCTCCCCACCGCCTGGCTCACCGCGTACCGGATGCTGTTCGGTGCGGCCGGCCTGGCGCCCGGCGACCGGGTGCTCGTGCAGGGCGCGGGCGGCGGCCTCGCGACCGCCGCGATCGTGCTGGGCGCCGCCGCCGGCCTCGAGGTGACCGTGACGTCGCGCTCGGCGGAGCGCCGCGAGCGCGCGCGGGAGCTCGGCGCCTCGCACGCCGTCGAGACCGGCGGTCGGCTGCCCGACCGCGTGGACGCGGTGCTCGAGTCCGTCGGGCAGGCCACCTGGGCGCACTCCGTGCGGTCCGTGCGGCCCGGCGGCACGATCGTCGTCTGCGGCGCGACGACGGGTGACGCCCCGCCCGCCGACCTGACCCGCATCTTCTTCAACGAGATCCGCGTGCAGGGCGTCACCATGGGCACCCGCGACGACCTCGCCGCGCTCGCGCGGTTCGTCGCGCGCACGGGTGTGCGGCCCGTCATCGACTCCGAGGTGCCGCTCGCGCGCGTCGGCGACGGGCTCGCCCGCCTCGCCCTGGATCGGCTCGATCAGCACGGCCGCCGTCGTCTCGTCGACCGCCGCCTCCAGCGCCGCGAGGTCGTTGTACGGCACGATCCGGAAGCCCGGGGTGAAGG
>NZ_JBHWYY010000119.1:0-7101 GCF_042728595.1 Isoptericola sp. NPDC060185
GGCTCGTGGCCCTCATCTCGCGGAAGAAGGGGCCACGAGCCCACCCACAACGACCGCCCGGGGCCGCGACGGGTCACCAGGCCGGCGGGCGCCGCTCCGACCAGCGCAGGCGGTCCTCGAGCTGGGCGGCGAGCGCGAGGAGCGTCGGCTCCCCGCCGGGGCGGCCGATCAGCTGCACACCCATCGGCAGGCCGTCGTCGGTCCAGTGCGTCGGCACGGTGATCGCGGGCAGCCCCGCCACGTTGAGCATCGACGTCCACGGCGTGTACTGGCACTGCTGCTCGAAGTTGCGCTCCGGGTCCTCGGCGTCGAACCAGCCGATCGGCCGCGGCGTCAGCGCGAGCGCCGGGGTGACGACGGCGTCGAACCGGGACACCTGCGCGACGAGGCGGCGCTCGAACGCGGTGAGCGCGCGCAGCGCCTCCGCGAGCTGCCGCGCGGGCACCTCGCGGCCGCGGCCGATCAGCCAGCGGGTGAGCGGCTCCAGCCGGTCGAGGCGCTCGGGGTCGTCGAGGGGCACGGCCGAGGCGCCCACCATCCACAGGGTGCGGAAGGCGGGGCCGTACGTCGGGTCCGGCTCGAGCGCCAGGCCGTCGATCTCGTGCCCGAGGCCGGCGAGCGCGGCGACGCCCGCGTCGAGCCCGGCCCGCGCGGCGTCGGACGTCGTGATCGCGTAGAAGTCGTCCCACGCCGAGTCGGTCGTCACGGCCACGCGGAACCGCCCGCGCACGTCCTCGCCGCCCCCGCCCGCCACCTCGCCCCGGCGCGCCGCGGCCAGGTAGTCGCCGGCGCGGGCGGACGGCGCCCGCAGCGTCAGCGGGTGCGCGACGCGGCCGTCGGGCGTCCAGGTGAGCATGCCCTCGAGCAGCAGCGCGGTGTCCTCGGTCGTGCGCGCGAGGGGGCCGTTCACCACGAGCCCGCCGAGCGACTCCTGCCCGGACCCGGCCGGCACCAGGCCGCGGCTGGGCTTGAGCCCGACGACGCCGCACGCGGCCGCGGGGATGCGCACCGAGCCGCCGCCGTCCGACCCTGCCGCGCAGGGCAGCAGCCCCGCCGCGACCGCCACCGCGGCGCCTCCGCTCGACCCGCCGGCGCCGAGGGACGGGTCCCACGGGTTGCGCGCGACGGGCCCGGCGAGCGGCTCCGTGTACGCGGGGAAGCCGAGCTCGGGCGCGGTCGTGCGGCCCAGGCTGACCATGCCCGCCGCGTCGAGGACCTCCACGATCTCGTCGCTCACGGGCGGTACGACCGCGTCGGCCCCAGCGAAGGCGCGCGAGCCGAACCCGGTGGGCACGCCGGCGCGCATCCACAGGTCCTTGTCCGCGCCGGGCAGGCCCCACAGGGTGGCGCGGCCGTGCGCGCCGTCGCGCTCGAGCCGGGCGGCCCGCTCGCGCGCGGCGTCCGGCGTCACCGAGACGAACGCCCCCAGTCCGGGGTCGGCCCGCTCGATCCGCGCCAGGAAGTGGTCGGCCACCTCGGTCGGGGTGAGCTCTCCCGCGCGCAGCAGGTCGCGCAGCCGGGCGGCGGTCATCTCGTGCAGGGCGTCCATGCTCCGCACGCTACCCACGGACCAGCCCTCCCAGGCCGCCGAACAGGCGGTTGGCACCGGTATCGCGCCGATCTTGGACGTGTTCCGGCATCAATTGCCTGGTCGGCGAAGATGGGGCCGTGACCCACGACCTCGTCCTCGCCGGCCACGGCGTGCGCCTCGAACCCCTCGGGCCGCAGCACGCGGCCGCGCTGTTCGCCCTCGTCGACGCCGACCTGTGGTTCGGCATGACGTCGCCCGTCCCCGCGACCGTCGCGGACCTCGAGGCGTGGATCGTCTCGGGTGTCACGACCCCGGGCACGACCGCGTTCGCCGTCGTGGGCGACGACGGCGCCGTCCGCGGGTCCACCCGCTTCTACGACCGGGCCGAGGGTCGCGTCGAGATCGGCGCCACGTTCTACGGGCGCGGCTGGTGGGGCGGCACGACGAACCCGGCCTGCAAGCTGCTCCTGCTGGGTCACGCCTTCGAGGAGTGGGGGCTGCGCCGGGTGGCGCTGCGCGCCGACTCCCGCAACGCGCGCTCGTGCGCGGCGATCCAGCGGCTCGGCGCGAAGCCCGAGGGTGTGCTGCGCAAGCACCGGGTCGCCGCCGACGGCTCGGTGGGGGACACCGCCTACTTCTCGATCGTCGACGACGAGTGGCCCGCCGTGCGCGCCGGGCTGCTCGAGCGGCTGGGGGCTCCGCAGCCCTGACCCGGGGCTCGCGACGACCTCCGCGGCCGTTCAGCGCGTCGCGGACGGTGGGCGGTGGGACCCTGGCAGGGGGGAGAGCGGGTAGGGTCGACGGCCGGTCCGGACCGGGCGTACGTCGTCGGCTCGCGCCGCGCCCCGTTCCCGAGCCCTGGAGAGCCTGTGACCACCGAGGACGCGCCCGTCGCCACGCCGGAGCCCGAACGTGCGAGCCGGGACGAGCGGGGCTTCTTCGGCCACCCGCGCGGCCTCGCCACCCTGTTCAGCCTCGAGGTCTGGGAGCGGTTCTCGTTCCTCGGGATGCAAGCGATCCTCGTGCTGTACTTCACCGCGTCGGTGGCCGACGACGGCCTGGCGATGGACCCCGGCAACGCGGCGTCGATCGCGGCGGGCTACGGCACGATGGTCTACCTCGTGTCGGTGGGCGGCGGCTGGGTGGCCGACCGCGTGCTCGGCTCGTACCGCAGCGTGCTGTGGGGCGGCATCCTCATCGCCGCCGGCCACTACACGATGGCGATCCCGGCCGAGGCGTCGACGTGGGCCGGCCTGGTCCTCATCAGCCTCGGCACGGGGCTGCTCAAGCCGAACGTGTCGACGCTGGTGGGCAAGCTGTACTCCACCGACGACGACCGCCGCGACGCCGGGTTCGCCCTCTACTACATGGGCATCAACGTGGGTGCTTTCGTCGGCCCGCTGATCACGGGGTGGCTGGGTGCGGAGGTCGGGTGGCACTGGGGCTTCTCCGCCGCCGCGATCGGCATGACGGCGGGGCTGATCCAGTACGTCGTCGGGCGCCGGCGCATCCCGGGGTACGGGCGTGGGGCGGAGGCGCCGCTGCCGCCCGACGCCGCCCGGCGGACGCGCTGGATCCTCGTCGGCGCGGGCGCCCTCGTGGTGGTCGTGCTCGTGGTGCTGGCGCTGCTCGGCCGGCTGGACGTGGACGGGGTCGTGGACGCCCTCACCGTGATCGCGATGGTCGCGCCGGTCGTCTACTTCACGGTGATGTTCCGCAGCCCGCGCGTCACGGGCGCCGAGCGCGGCCGCCTGCGCCCGTTCCTCGTGCTCTGGCTCGCGTCGGTCGCGTTCAACTTCGTGCTGTTCCAGGCGTACTCGGTGCTCATCCTGCTGGCCGAGGACCACGTGCAGCGCACCATCTTCGGCTGGGACGTCCCGTCGGCCTGGTTCAGCTCCTACCTCGGGGCCGCGGAGGTGCTCGTCGCGCCGCTGGTCGCCGCGCTGTGGACGTGGCTGGGGCCGCGGCAGCCGCACGCGTCCAAGAAGGTGGCGTTCGGCGCGCTGCTGGGCGGCCTGTCCTACCTGGTGCTCGTCCCGGCGGTGAGCGGGCAGTCGGGCGACTGGCGCATCGCCGTCTGGTGGCTGCTGGTCTCCCTGACGCTGCTCGGACTCGGCGACGTGCTGCTGCAGACCACCGGCCTGTCGGCCACGACGAAGCTCGCCCCCGCCGCGTTCTCCAGCCAGTCGATGGCGGTGTGGTTCCTGTCGATCGCGCTGGCCAACGGCATCCAGGCGCAGACGGTCCGGTTCTACGGCGAGGTGCCCGATGGCGTGTACTTCGCCGTGAACGGCGCCGTGCCCGTGGCCGTGGCGATCGTCGTCTTCGCGCTGTCGCCGTGGATGAAGCGCACCATGCACCCCGTCCACTGAGGCACCCCGTCCACTGAGGCACCCCGTCCACCGAGCCCCCCGTCCACTGAGCGCACCCGCCGGAGGCACCCATGCGATACGTCACCGACCTGCCGTACGAGACCCGCGTCGAGGACCTGTGGATCCCTCTGGCCGACGGCACCCGCCTCGCCGCGCGCGTCTGGCGGCCGGTGGACCCGACGCCGGTCCCCGCGATCCTCGAGTACCTGCCGTACCGGCTGTCGGACTGGACGGCGCCCCGCGACGCCCAGCGCCACCCGTACTACGCCGGCCACGGGTACGCGTCGGTGCGGGTCGACATCCGCGGCAGCGGCAACAGCGACGGGCACCAGGACGACGAGTACTCGCCGACGGAGCTGGCGGACGGCGTGGCCGTGGTGGAGTGGCTGGCCGCGCAGGAGTGGTGCGACGGGTCCGTGGGGATGTTCGGCATCTCGTGGGGCGGCTTCAACTCGCTCCAGATCGCGGCGCTCGCCCCCGAGCCGCTCAAGGCCATCGTCACGGTGTGCTCCACCGACGACCGGTACGACAACGACGTGCACTACACGGGCGGCTCCGTGCTCGCGGTCGACATGCACGCGTGGGCGGCCACGATGCTCGCGTTCTGCTCGCGGCCCCCGGACCCGGCGTACGTGGGGGAGGGCTGGCGCGCGCAGTGGCTCGACCGGCTGGAGCACACCGAGCCGTTCGTGCACACGTGGCTCGCCCACCAGACGCGCGACGACTACTGGCGCCACGGCAGCGTCATCGAGGACTACTCCACGATCTCGGCGGCGGTCCTCGCCGTCGGCGGATGGAACGACCCGTA
The DNA here is from genome assembly GCF_042728595.1 of Isoptericola sp. NPDC060185. Lineage (NCBI taxonomy): Bacteria > Bacillati > Actinomycetota > Actinomycetes > Micrococcales > Promicromonosporaceae > Isoptericola > Isoptericola sp. NPDC060185. The sequence goes on from NZ_JBHWYY010000119.1 coordinate 4,712, forward strand.
CCGCGACACCGTGCTGCGGCTGGCCGCGGCGGGGCAGGACGGCGCCCTGCGCGCCCCGGTGCGCGGCATCCTCGGCCCGTGGTCGCACCAGTACCCGGACCGCGGCCTGCCGCCGGGCCCCGCCATCGGCTTCCTGCAGGAGACGCTGCGCTGGTGGGACCACTGGCTCAAGGGCGCCGACCGGGGCGTGCTCGACGACCCGCCGCTGCGCGCGTGGGTCAGCGAGTCCGTGCCGCCCGCCACCGTCTACGACGAGCTGCCCGGCCGCTGGGTGGGCGAGCCGTCGTGGCCGTCCCCGCACGTGGCCGTGCGCGAGCTGCCGCTGGCCGCCGCCGGGCGGGACGACGACGTGCCCGCCGCGGCATTGCGCACCGCGGCCCCGACGGTGGAGGCGCTCGCGGGCGGCCACCCGGTGCCGACGTCGTGGCTCGTGGCCTCGCCCTCGCACACGGGTGTGGACGCCGGCCGGTTCTTCCCGTTCGGCAACGACGCCGACCTGCCGCCCGACCAGCGCGAGGAGGACGGCCGCTCCCTCTGCTTCGACTCCGCGCCCCTCGCCGAGCCGCTGGAGATCCTCGGCCGCGCCCGGATCCGCCTGCGTCTGACCTGCTCCGGGTCGAAGGGGCAGGTCGTGGCGCGGCTGTGCGACGTCGGCCCGGACGGCGCGTCGACGCTGATCACGCGCGGCGTCCTCAACCTCTCGGCGCGGCGGGGGCGCGACCGCGCGGTGCCGTGGACCCCGGGCGCCACCGAGGAGGTGTCGTTCGAGCTGACCGGCACCGGGTACGCGCTCGCGCCGGGCCACCGCCTGCGGCTCGCGCTGTCGTCCGCGTACTGGCCGTGGGTGTGGCCGCAGCCGGGCGGCGCGGTCCTGGCCGTCGCGGTCGGCGACGGCGCCGTCGAGCTGCCGGTGCACGACCGCGCGGCCGCCCACCCGCCCGTGGTGTTCGAGGAGCCGGAGCAGGCGCCGCCGCTGGGCGTGGTCTTCGGGGACGCGGACGCGGCCCGCCCCGAGCGTCGCGTGGTCCGCGACGTCGCCGAGGGATCGTGGCTGCTCGAGGTGGACCCGCGCTACGGCGGCACCCGCACCTACCCGGACGGCCTCGAGTTCACCGAGGACGCGCTGGAGCGGTACTGGATCGGCCCCGACGCCACGAGCGCCCGGACCCGCTCGGACTGGACCGTGCGGCTGCGGCGCGCTCCCGGCGCCCCGCTGCCTGCGGGCATGGCGGACGGCTGGGACGCGAGCGTCGTCACCCGGTCGGAGATCACCTGCGACGAGCACGTGTTCGTCACCGAGAACGAGGTGGTCGCGCGCGACGGCGACGGGGTCGTCTTCGAGCGGCGCTGGACCCGCACGATCGCGCGCACCGCGGGCTGACGCCTACCGCAGCAGCGGCGCGACCTCCTCGCCGAGGAACGCGGCGAAGCCGTCCAGGTCGGGCTCGTCGAGGGTCGGCTGCGCGACGACGGTCGTGACGCCGAGGTCGACGAAGCGGCGCAGGCCGTCCGCGACCTCCTCGGCGGAGCCCCAGGTGGCGTGGTCTTCGAGGACGTCGTCGGACCCGGCGTCGACGTCCCAGCGGGCCAGGGAGCGGCGCAGCCGGTCGGCCGCGCCGGGGCCGGTGGCCACCTGCGCGAAGGCGACCGTGCGGAACGGGTGCTCGCCGTCGGGCGTGGACTCCGCGACCGGCGGCAGGCCGGCAGCGGCGCGCCCCTCGTCCACCAGCGCGACCGCCTGACGGGCCCCGGCGACGCCCGTGTCGCCGTCGATGACGACGCCCTGGGCGACCTCGCCCACCAGTCGCAGCGTCTTGGGCCCCTTCGCCGCCGCGACCACGAGGGGCGCGACGGCGGGCGGCCAGTCGAGGGCGACGCCGTCGAGCGTGACGTAACGGCCGGAGGCGGTCACCTTCTGGCCGGCGAGCAGGGCCCGCAGGGCGCCGACCTGCTCGCGCATCAGCGTCAGCGGCGAGCCCACGCGCGCCCCGACCTGCCCCATCCAGTCCTGTACCCCGTGCCCGACGCCCGGCACGAAGCGGCCCGGGAACATCCCGTCGATGGTCGCGGTCTCCATCGCGGTGAGGGCCACGTTCCGCAGCGGCAGCGGCATGACACCGATCCCCACGGAGAGCCGCTCCGTGGCGGCCAGCATCGCGGCGGCGGCGCTCGGGCCGGACTCGAGGAAGCAGTCCTCCCACAGCCACACCTCGTCGAGGCCGGCCGCCTCGGCGGTGCGGGCGAACGGGACGAACCGCGAGGGCGGGTTGCCGTAGGGCGCGAGGATGCAGCCGAGAGTCGCCATGCGCCGATCCTGCCGCACGCCTCCGCCGCCGAACAGGCAGTTGACACCGTTATCGCGCGCTCTCGGGTGCGATAACGGTGTCAAC
>NZ_JBHWYY010000120.1:0-6962 GCF_042728595.1 Isoptericola sp. NPDC060185
GTTGACACCGTGATGGTGCTCCGCAGAGCGCCATCACGGTGTCAACTGCCTGTTCGGCGAGGGGCGGGTGCCGGCGGTCGTCACGCATGAGGAGGCTTGCGCAGCGAGTCCCGGGCCCGGGGCTCGGCGCTCCCGGGCGCCGCGGTGGTGGTGGTCATCGGAAGGCTCCGTCGGCGGGGAGGACCTCGGTGGAGGTGGGGGTCGGGCGGGTGTCGGCGACGGGCGTGCCCCACACGGGGTGGCCGTCTGCGTCGAAGGGCAGCACCTGCGCGCGGGCGTGCCGGTTGGGGTCGCGCAGCGGGTCGCCGACGATCTCCGTGTAGGTCCGCGCGTGGTAGACGAGGACGGCGTCGCCGTCGGGCGTCTCCGTGAACGAGTTGTGGCCGGGGCCGTACTGGCCGGCGGCGGGGTCGGACACGAAGACGGGCTCGGGGCTCTTGGTCCACGACGCGGGGTCGAGGAGGTCTGCGCCGGCGTCGGCGGTGAGCAGGCCCATCGCGTAGTCGATGCCGGTGGCGGCGCCCGAGTAGGTGAGGAAGACGCGGCCGTGGCGCACGAGGACGGACGGGCCCTCGTTGACCCAGAAGCCCCGGGTCTCCCAGTCGAGCTCGGGGTGCGTGAGCTCGACGGCGGGCGTCGCGAGAGTCCACGGGTTCGCCATGCGGGCGATGTACAGGTTGGAGTGCCCCTTGACCTCCGGGTGCTGCTGCGCCCAGACGAGGTACTGCGCGCCCTCGTGCACGAAGCTCGTGGCGTCCAGCGCGAACGACTCCCAGCCGGTGTCGACCTGGCCGCGGTCGGTCCACTCGCCGTCGAACGGGTCGTCGGCGGAGTTCTCGAGGACGAAGACGCGGTGGTTGAAGGTGTCGTCGGTGCCCGGCACGTCCGTGGTGACGGACTCGTCCGGCGCGGCCGCGAAGTAGACGTACCACCTCCCGTCGACCCGGTGGATCTCGGGCGCCCAGATCAGGTGCGACTGCGGCCCCTCGGCGTGCCGCTCCCAGATGGTGACCTCGTCGGCGGCCTGCAGGTCCTCGAGCCGCTCGGCGCGGCGCAGCACGATGCGGTCGTACTGCGGGTGGGAACCGGTGAAGTAGTAGGCGCCCCGGTGCCGGAGCACGCATGGGTCGGCGCGCTGCAGCACGATCGGGTTGACCGTGACCTGGTCCGTCATGGGCTGTCTCATCCTCCGGTGTCCTGCACTGGTCCGGCGTCGTCTCAGCGGCGCTGCTCCGAAGAAATGTAAACGATGTAAATGGCCCGCGCGGTGACGTCCGCGACGGCCGCCGGAGGATCGGCGCCAGGACCTGCGCGGGGGCGACGGTGGTGTGACGAGGCCCACTTCCGGCGGGCGCCGTCGGGCACCCTCGGTCGCGTCAGGGCGTGACGACGAGCCCCAGCGCCTCGGCCAGCACCACCGCCTGGGCGGGGTCGACGACGGCGCCCGCCAGCCGCGCCGCGCGCGGGTCCAGCGCGGACAGGTCGCTGCCGCGCAGGACGGCGCCGCTCAGGTCGACGTCGGTCAGCTCGGCGCCCGACAGGTCGACGCCCAGCACCGACGCCCCGGACAGGCGCGCGCCGTCGAGGTCGGCCTCGCGCATCCGCAGGTTCTCGAGGTGCACGCCCGCGAGCGCCGCCCGCCGCAGCGTCACGAACGACCAGTCGCCGCGCTCCGCGTGCAGCAGGTCGAAGCGGCAGTCGTCGAAGCGCGAGCCGACCAGCTTGCAGCGCCCGAACCGCGCGTCGAACAGGTTGGCGCGGCTGAACGCGCACCCGATGAACGCGCACTCCGTCCACACCGAGGCGTTGAACCGCACCCCGCGGAACGTGCACTGGTCGAACGTCGCGCCGGTGGCCGTCGCCTCGGTGAGGTCCACGTCGACCAGCTCCACCTCCTGGAGCGCCAGCCCGGACAGGTCCCGCCCGTACCAGTCCTCGCCGCGCACGGTGCTCCCGGGCTCGATGCTGCCGGGCTCGATGCTGTCGGGCTCGATGCCGTCCCGCTCGACCTCGTTCATGCCCGCACGCTAGCCGCCGCCGGCGACACCCCCGCGAGGTAGTTCAGATCTCCGCGAGGTAGTCCGGATCCCCGCGAGGTAGTTCGTACATCTCAGGCATTGCGGGCAATCCTCTGCCCTTCGCGAACTACCTCGTGAGATTGCGGACTATCTCGCGAGAAGGGGAACTACCTCGCGGAGGTCTGAACTACCTCGCGGGGCTCGGGTGACACTGGACCCGTGCCCTCCACGACGACGCCCCGAGGCCTGATCCTCACCCCCGGCGCGGGCGCGAGCCGCGACCACCACACGCTGGTCGCGGTGGAGCGCCGGCTGGCCGACCTCGACCCGCCGCTGCCGACCGAGCGGGTCGACTTCCCGTACCGGTTGGCGGGCAAGCGGATGCCGGACCGCCCGCCGGTCGCGGTCGCGCACCTGCGCGCGGAGGCGGAGCGGCTCGCCGCCGCGCTCGGCGCCGGCACGGACGCGCTGCTGCTGGGCGGCCGGTCGTACGGCGGCCGGATGTGCTCGATGGCGGTGGCCGAGGGCCTGCCGTCCGCGGGCCTGGTGCTGCTGAGCTACCCGCTGCACCCGCCGGGCAAGCCCGAGAAGCTGCGGGTCGAGCACTTCCCGCAGCTCGACGTGCCGGTGCTGTTCGTCTCCGGCGACCGCGACCCCTTCGGCACGCCGGCGGAGCTGGCCGAGCACGCGGCGGCGGTCCCCGGCCCCGTCACGACGGTCACCCTCCCCGGTGCCCACGACGTGCGCGGCAAGGACGACGAGGTCGCGGCCGCCGTCGCGGACTGGGTCCGCACGCTCTGAGCCCTCGGTCGCGAGCCTCGACCAGGGATCGAGCGTGGCTCAGCGGCCGCCGGCGGGACGGTCCGGGTACTCGGCGGGCTTCTTGCCCAGCTCGACGGCGAGCTCGCGGCGGCCGGCGACGATGCCCGGGCGCTCCTCGTCGCGCTGGCGCAGGGCGTCGGCCTGCAGCTCGGGCGACAGGTGGTCCCAGTAGAGGGTGCCGTCCAGGTGCTGCGACTCGTGGATGAAGGCGCGGGCCAGGAACCCGCTGCCCGACAGCTGCACGGGGCCGCCGTGCTGGTCGACGCCGCGGACGGTGGCGGCGCCGGGCCGCTCGAGCGGCTCGTAGGCGCCGGGCACGGACAGGCAGCCCTCGTCCTCGGTCTCGGGCTCGGCGTCGAGGTCCATCTCGAGCACCGGGTTCACGACGTGCCCCACGTGCCGGTCGCCCCGCTCGTCGGTGACGTCGTAGACGAACAGCCGGATCCCGACGCCCACCTGCGGAGCGGCGAGGCCCACTCCCTCGGCGTTCTCCATCGTGGCGAACATGTCGTCGATCAGGCGGGCGAGCTCCGGGGTGGAGAACTCCTCGACCGTGGCGGCGGGGGTGTGCAGCACGGGCTCGCCGATCTCGGTGATCCGCAGCACGCGTCCGCGCGCGGCCTCCGGCGCCTGGGCCGGGTACGGGTCCACCGGCTCGCCCAGCAGGTACGTGGTGGGCCGACGACGACCGAAGCTCCAAGCCATGCGGCAAGCCTAGGCGAGCAGGACGGGCACCCGCGCCCGGGTCACGTCCCGGCGGGCGGGGCGGGCGGGGCGTCCGCCGGTCGGCGAGCATTCGCCAGGCGCGCCATCCTGACCGTGCCCCCTCGTCGAACGCCCGGAGGAGCTCGTGGCCCGTCCCCCGACCGACCGCCCCGGCGGGGGCCGCTGGGTCCCCGACGGCACGCCCGGCATCGACGCCCTCGCGCGCGCGGCGCACCGGTGCCGAGGCTGCGAGCTCTGGCACGACACCACCCAGGTGGTGTTCTCCTCCGGGCCTGCGGACGCCGCCCTCGCGCTGGTCGGCGAGCAGCCCGGCGACCAGGAGGACCGCGAGGGCGAGCCCTTCGTCGGACCAGCCGGGAGGGTGCTCGACGACGCGCTCGAGGCCGCGGGCCTCGACGCCGGAGCCGTCTACCTGACGAACGCGGTGAAGCACTTCCGGTACGTCGAGCTGCCCGAGCGCGGGCGGCGGCGGCTGCACAAGACCCCTGGCGTCGCACACGTCCGCGCCTGTCTGCCGTGGCTCGAGGCCGAGCTGGCCGTCGTCCGACCGCGGGTCGCCGTCGCCCTGGGGGCCACCGCGGCGCGGGCGCTGCTCGGGCGACCGGCCCGGATCGGCGAGCTGCGGGGCCGCGTGCTGGACGCCCCGGAGGACGGCTCCTCGGGCGGCGCGGCCGTCGTCGTGACGACGCACCCGTCGGCCCTGCTGCGGCTGCGCGACCGATCCGGCTGGGACGACGCCTTCGGCTCCCTGGTCGTCGACCTCACCACCGCCGCGCGCGCCGCGCACGTCGCCTGACCCTGCCCGCCCGGGGCTCCCCTGAGGGGCAAGTCATACCGCAGGGGGACCCGACCCGACGACGAATCCGCTCGTGGTCCGACGCGCCCCGCCCGCGCCCGGCGCGAAGGTAGGTGGCATGACACCTCTGCTGAGCGCTCGCGGCCTGACGATGCGGTACCCCGGCGGGGTCACCCCCGCCCTGGACGGCGTGGACCTCGACATCGCCCAGGGCGAGTCCGTGGCGATCATGGGCGCCTCCGGCTCCGGCAAGACGACGCTGCTGCACTGCCTCGCCGGCATCCTGCGCCCCACGTCGGGATCGGTGACGTTCGCGTCGGCGGGCGGGCCGGTGCGCGTCGAGTCGCTGGACGACGCCGAGCGGTCCCGGCTGCGGCGCGAGGAGCTCGGCTTCGTCTTCCAGCAGGGCCTCCTGCTCGACGAGCTGACGGCGCTGGAGAACGTGGCCGTCGCCCGGATGCTCGCGGGCGTGCCGCGCGGGCAGGCGGAGGCGGAGGCGGCGCAGTGGCTGCAGCACCTCGGCCTCGCGGGCCTGGAGCAGCGGCGCCTCGGCGAGCTGTCCGGCGGGCAGGCGCAGCGCGTCGCCATCGCGCGCGCCCAGGTCACCGGGGCCCGGCTGATCTTCGCCGACGAGCCGACCGGCGCGCTGGACTCCGCCACCTCCGTCGAGGTCCTCGACCTGCTCCTCTCCGCGACCGCCCAGGGCCGCACGCTCGTCGTCGTCACGCACGACGCCGACGTCGCGCGCCGCTGCGCCCGCACCGTCGTGCTGCGCGACGGCCGTGTCGTCTCGGACACGGCCGCCGCCGCCGCGACCAACGCAGCAACCACCGCCGAGGCCGCGCGATGACCATCACCGTGCCCCCGTCCGTCCCCGGCGCGCGAGCCACCGGCCCGCTGACCACCGCGCTCCGGCTCGCCCCGCTGTTCCGGCGGCGCGACGGCGACCGGCTCGCCACCGCCCTGCCCGTGGCCGCGTTCGGCGTGGTCACCGCCCTGCTGCTCGTGGTCCTGGGCGGGGCGCAGGCCTTCTTCCGCTGGGACGACGACCTGGCCTCCACCTACGAGTCGCTCGCCGTCATCGCGGTCGTGCTGCTCCTCGTGCCGCTCGCGACCGTCGGCGCGTCGGCCGCCCGGCTCGCCGCCCGCCGCCGCGACGAGCGGCTCGCGTCCCTGCGCCTGCTCGGCGCCACCACCGGCACCATCACCGCGCTCACCGTGCTCGAGGCGGCCGTCACCGCGCTGCTCGGCGCCGTCGTCGGCGTCGTGCTGTACGCGGTGCTCGCGCCGCTCGTGGGGCTGCTGCACTTCCGCGGCGAAGCCCTCGGCGCGCAGATGTGGGTGCCGTGGTGGTGGCTGCCGCTCGCCGTGCTCGGCGTGACGCTGCTGGCCGCCGCGAGCGCCGTCGTCGGGCTGCGGGCCGTCGTCGTGACGCCGCTGGGCGTGCGCACGCGGCAGCGGCCGGGCACCGCGCACTGGGTGCGCGTGGTGATCGCCGTGGGCGTGCTCCTGGCCGGCCTCCTGCTCATGCAGATGCTGGGCGCGCTCGGGGAGATGGGCGGCATCGTCGCGATCATCGGCACGATGGCGGCGATCTTCGGCGGCATGCTGCTGGCCCTGGACGCCCTGGGCCCGTGGTTCGTGCGGGTGCGCGCCCGTCGGCAGGTGCGCAAGGCCCAGACCGTGCCCCGGCTGCTCGCCGCCCGCATGATCCTCGAGGACCCGAAGGTCGCGTGGCGTCAGGTCAGCGGCGTCGCGATGACCAGCTTCGTCGGTGTCTTCGGCGCCGTCGGCCTCGCCATGACCTCCATGACGTCGACCGAGGGCATGGATGCCGACGAGCGCTGGCTCATGCAGGACGTCTCGACCGGCGTCCTCGTCACCGTGGCGGTGTCGTTCCTCATGGTCGCGTGCTCGGTGGGCATCAACCAGGCGGCCTCGACCCTCGACCGCGCGGCCGTGCACGTCTCGCTCGACCGGCTCGGCATGCCGCGCTCGGTGATGACCGAGGCGTCCCGGCGTGCCGTGATGTCGGCGCTGTGGATGGTGGCGGGCGGCTCGGCGCTGTGCGCGGCGGTGCTGATGTTCCCGCTGGTCGGGATGGCGGTCTTCGTCAACCCGGTCGCGATCGCCACCGCGCTGGCCGTGTTCGCGCTCGGGTTCCTCGCCGTCCGCGGCGCCGCGGCCCTCGCCGCCCGCCTCGTGCCGGGCATCCTCGCCCGGCCCGAGCGCGCGCTCTGAGCCGGCCGGCCCCGGGCGCTCAGGCGCCGCCGTCGGTCTTCTTGCCGGTCTCGCGCTCCCAGGCGTCGAGCTGCTGGGTGAGCGCCCGCGCCAGCTCGAACACCTGCTGCGGGGGGATCCGTACGCGCGACACCACCTTCCCCGGCACCACGCGGCCGGTGACCGCCCCCGTGTCGGGGTCGGTCACCGGCTGCGGCGGCTTCGTGGCCGCGACGAAGTCGATGACGAACGACGTCGACGTGTGCCACAGCGACGCGAAGTCCGCGGGCACACCGCCCTCCAGCTCCGTGGGGACGTCGATCTGGAACTTCACCTCGTTGCCGGCCATGCCGCCACTGTGACCCACGGCGGCCCTGCTG
>NZ_JBHWYY010000121.1:0-6853 GCF_042728595.1 Isoptericola sp. NPDC060185
AGAGACAGGGCCCGCCGAGACATCGTCTCGACGGGCCCCACCGGCGTCCGGGGCGACCGGCGTCAGGAGCGCTTCTGCTTCTTGAGCGCCTTCTCGCTGACCGGCGCGGTGCCGTCGGCCCGCTGCTGCGCGTAGTACGCGCGCGCCTCGTCCTGCCGCTCCGCCTCGATGCCCGACGCGATGACCGCCCGCAGGTGCTCCTGCCCGTAGCCCCACGCGTCCACCAGGTCGACGGCGTGCGGGCGCAGGCGGTCGAGCAGGCGGTCGACGTACGACGTGACCGTGCGCGCGCGCTGCGCGGACAGGCGCCCGTTGATCAGGTACCACGCCAGGTTGCGCTCGATGAGCGTGAGGCCGAAGACGTCGCGCACCCAGGTCATCACGCGGCGGGTGCCCGGGTCCTCGATCTGCTCGAGCGCGTCGGTGAACGCCGACCAGCGCAGCAGGTCGGCGTGCGCGCGGGCGGCCTCGACGAGCTGCACCTGGTTCTCGTCGAAGATCTTGGCCGCCGTCGCCGGGTCGGCCTTCTGCGCCGGGCGCAGCCCCATCGCGACGTCCTCGACCAGCGTCGCGACGCGGTCGGCGAGCAGCTCGCGCTGCGTCTCCGCGTCGCGCAGGTGGCCGGCGGCGCGGCGCGGGTCGCCGGCGTCCGCGAGCGCCTGCCCCGCCCGGCGCAGACCGGTGCGGTGCAGCGCGGCGTCCGCGGCGCGGTCGACGACGAACCGCGCGATGCCGGCGGGGGTCGACGTGGCGCCCTTGAGCTCCTTGGCGTAGTCGCCCACGAGGCGCTTGGCCACGAGCTGCAGCAGCACCGTGTTGTCGCCCTCGAACGTGGCGTACACGTCCATGTCGTGGTGCAGGCTCGTGATGCGGTTCTCGGTGATGAAGCCCGCGCCGCCGCAGGCCACGCGGGCCTCCTGCAGGGTCTCGAGCACGAACGTGGTCGACGTCGCCTTGAGCGCCGCCGCCATCGTCTCGAGGTCCTCGCGGTTCTCCGGGGTGTCCTTCTCCCCGGAGAAGACGTCGTCGAACAGGTCGAGCAGGCGGTCGTGCGCGAAGTGCGTCGCGTACGTCTCGGCGATGCGCGGGAACAGGCGGCGGCGGTGCGTCGCGTAGTCCAGCAGCACCGTCTCCTCGATGGGCGACGCCGACGTGAACTGGCGGCGCTCGGCGCCGTACTTCACGGCGATGGCGAGGCCGAGCTTGGAGGCCGTCGACGCGGCGCCGTCCAGGGACACGCGGCCCTGCACGAGCGAGCCGAGCATGGTGAAGAAGCGGCGACCCGGGCTGTCGATCGACGACGAGTACGTGCCGTCCTCCGCGACCGCCCCGTAGCGGGCCAGCAGGTCCGCGCGCGGGATGCGCACCTGGTCGAAGGCGAGGCGACCGTTGTCGACGCCGCGCAGGCCGCCCTTGAGGCCGTCGTCGTGCCCGCTGATCCCGGGCAGGAACTCCATCGTCTCCGGGTCGCGCACGGGCACGTAGAAGCAGTGCACCCCGTGGTTGACGCCGTTCGTGATCAGCTGCGCGAAGACGGTCGCCGCCGTGGCGTGCACGGCCGCGTTGCCCAGGAACTCCTTCCACGCCGCGCGGAACGGCGTGTGGATGACGAACTCCTGCGTCTCGGGGTCGTAGGTGGCCGTCGTGGCCACCGACGCGACGTCCGAGCCGTGCCCGATCTCCGTCATCGCGAACGCACCCGGCACCGACAGGTCCATCGCGCCAGGGAGCAGGCGGTCCTGCTGCTCGGGCGTGCCCAGGTGCAGGATCGCCGACCCGAACAGGCCCCACTGGACCCCCGCCTTGATCTGCAGCGACGGGTCGGCCACGGCGAGCTCCTCGAAGCCCGCGAGGTTCGCGCCCGGGGAGTCCGCCCCGCCGAGGCGCGTCGGGTAGCCCAGCCACACCTGGTGCCGCTCGTCGGTGGCGAGCAGCTTCATCTGCTCGAGCACGCGCTCGCGGTGCTCGGCCATGGACAGCGACTCGTCCTTCCAGAACGTCGGGTCGGTCGCGCGCTCGCGGGCGTAGCGACGCCACTCGGGCCAGCGACCGAGCAGCTGCTCGGACAGGCCGGCGACGTCGACGCGCGGGGTCGCCTTGGGGGCGGGTGCGGCCTGCGTCGTCGCGGGACGGTCGGACGTCGTGGTCATCGGTTCTCCTGCGGGTGTGCGGGGTTGGAGGTCGGGAAGGTCGGGGGAGGCGTCGCGCCCTCGTGGTGGAGGACGCCGACGGGGCCGGTCCACAGCCAGAGCGTCACCTGCTCGGTGAGCTCCTCCCGGGTGAGGCGTCCGGGGCCCTCGTGGCCGAGCCACCACTCGCCGGCGCCGCGGACGAAGCCGACGGCTCCTGCGGCCCACGCGGCCGCGAGGGCGGGTGCCACCTGGACGGCGCGGGCGAAGGGCTCGGCCACCAGCTCGATGACGGAGTCGAGGTACGCGCCGAGCGCCTCGACCTGCCCGGTCCCGGCGGCTCCCGGCGCGGGCTCGTTGCCGCCGATGGCGGTGCGCGTCACGAACCAGTAGACGTTGGGCGAGTGCTCGATCATCTCGAGGTAGACGCGGACCATCGCGCGCAGCGCGGCGTGCGGGCTCGGCGCCGCCTCGGCGGCCTCCCGGAGGGCGTCGTGCATCGTCGCGACGACGTGCGCGGACACGGCGAGGCGCAGCCCCGCCTTGTCGTCGAAGTACCGGTAGACGATCGACTTCGAGGTGCCCGCCTCGGACGCGATCTCGTCCATCGAGACCCCGGGCCCGCCGCGGTGCACCGCCTTGCGTGCGGCGTTGACGAGCTGCGCCCGCCGCGCGGCACGATGGTCGTCCCAGCGCGTCGAGCGACCGTCGAGGGCCGATCGAGAATCCTGGTTCGAGCGGGCGTCGAGCTGCTCCGCGGCCGTCATCGGCCGCACCTTGTGACTCGTCTCACGAGACTGAGAGTATCAGGTACTGTGAGTCCTACCTGACCGACGGAGTGAAGGATCTATCCCTGTGGCTACACGCAAGCCGTCCGGCACCTCCCGGACGTCGTCCTCGAACGCCTCACGCGCCGACGCGTCGTCCGCGACCCGGGAAGCGAGCTCGTCCGCCCCGCGTGACGCCGTGATCGTGGGCGGCAACCGCATCCCGTTCTCACGGGCCGGCAAGAAGTACGCCGACGCCTCCAACCAGGAGATGTTCACCGCCGCCCTCGAGGGCCTCGTCGCCCGCTACGGGCTCCAGGGCGAGCGCATCGGCGAGGTCGTGGGCGGCGCCGTCCTCAAGCACTCCCGCGACTTCAACCTCATCCGCGAGTCGGTGCTCGGCTCCTCGCTCTCCCCGCAGACGCCCGCCTTCGACCTGCAGCAGGCGTGCGCCACCGGGCTCGAGGCCGCCATCACCGTGGCGAACAAGATCCGACTCGGCCAGATCGAGTCCGGCATCGCCGGCGGCTCCGACACCATCTCCGACGCCCCCGTCGCCGTGAGCGAGGGGCTGCGCCGCGCGCTGCTCGACGCCTCGCACGCCAAGACGCTGCAGGCCCGCCTCAAGGCGTTCTCGAAGGTCCGCCCGTCCGACCTCAAGCCGCTCACCCCGGCCACGGACGAGCCCCGCACCGGGCTGTCGATGGGCGAGCACCAGGCGATCACCACCGCGCGCTGGGGCATCTCCCGCGCCGCGCAGGACGAGATCGCGCTCGCCAGCCACCAGCACCTCGCCGCCGCCTGGGACGCCGGGTTCTTCGACGACCTCGTCACGCCGTTCCGCGGCCTGACCCGCGACGACAACCTGCGCGCGGACACCTCGCTGGAGAAGCTCGCGAAGCTCAAGCCGGTCTTCGGACGCGGCCTCGCCGAGCCCGCCGAGCCGACCATGACGGCGGGCAACTCCACCCCGCTGACCGACGGCGCGTCCACCGTGCTGCTGTCGTCCGCCGCGTGGGCCGCGGAGCGCGACCTGCCCGTCCTCGCGCGGCTCGTCGACGCGGAGACCGCGGCGGTCGACTTCGTGCACGGCCACGACGGCCTCCTCATGGCGCCCGTGCACGCGGTGCCGCGCCTGCTGGCCCGCAACGGCCTCACCCTCGGCGACTTCGACTTCTTCGAGATCCACGAGGCGTTCGCGTCGACCGTCCTCACGACGCTCGCCGCCTGGGAGGACGCCGACTACTGCAAGGCGGAGCTCGGGCTCGACGAGCCGCTCGGGAGCGTCGACCGCGACAAGCTCAACGTGAACGGCTCCTCCCTCGCCGCGGGCCACCCGTTCGCGGCCACCGGCGGGCGCATCCTCGCCACGGCGGCGAAGCTGGTGGCGGCGAAGGCCGCCGAGACCGGCAAGCCCGCCCGCGCCCTCATCTCCATCTGCGCCGCGGGCGGCCTCGGGGCCACCGCCGTCGTCGAGTCCGTCTGAGAGGAACCCGTGACCGACTCCTACACCAAGGCCGTCAACTCCGGCTTCACCAAGACGCTCGCGAAGAAGCTGGGCCTGCCGCGCCCCGCGATCCTCCGCCGCTTCCGCGCGGGCGACCCGCTCACCGTCGGGCCGGTGCTCGTCGTCTCGGACGACGCCTCCACCGGCGACGCGGACACGATCGCCCAGGAGCTGCTCGGCTGGGGGCTCGACGTGCGCCGCCAGCCCACCGACGACGCGCGCTGGGGCGCCGTCGTGCTCGTCCTCACGCAGGTCGCGCGGCCGACCGACGCCTCCCCCGCGGTGCTCGCCGTCGGGTCGGTGCTGCGCCGGCTCGCCACCAACGGCCGCGTGGTGACCGTCTCGCGCGCGGCCGCGGACGGCGACGCCCCGGCCCTGGCCGCGGCCCGCAACGGCGTCGACGGCTTCCTGCGCTCGCTGGCCAAGGAGCTGCGCGCGGGCGCCACCGGCAACGGGATCGTGCTCACCGACGGCGCCGCCGTCGACGGCACCTCCGTGCTCGCCACGCTGCGGTTCTTCCTGTCCGCCCGCTCCGCGTACGTGGACGGCCAGCTCCTTCCGGTCGGACCGGCCGACGCCGACGCCCCCGCCGACTGGGACCGACCCCTGGCCGGGAAGGTCGCCGTCGTCACCGGCGCAGCCCGCGGCATCGGCGCGGCGATCGCGAAGACCCTCGCGCGCGACGGCGCGACCGTCGTCTGCGTGGACGTCCCCGCCGCCGGCGAGGGACTGGCCCGCACCGCCAACGCGGTGGGCGGCACCGCCCTCCAGCTCGACGTGACGAGCGACGACGCGGGCCGCCGCATCCTGGAGCACGCGCGCACCCGGCACGGCGGGCTCGACGTCGTCGTGCACAACGCGGGCATCCTGCGCGACAAGCTCCTGGCCAACATGAAGCCCGCCCAGTGGGACGCCGTCATCGCCGTGAACCTCGAGGCCCAGCTGCGGATCAACGACCAGCTGCTCGGGCTCGACGGCGGCGAGGGCGTCGACGGGCTGCGCATCGTCTCGCTCGCGTCGACCTCCGGAATCGCCGGCAACAAGGGCCAGACCAACTACGGCTACTCGAAGGCCGGCGTCATCGGGCACACCCGTGCCACGGCGCCGCTGGTGGCCGCGCGCGGCGGCACCGCGAACGCCGTCGCACCCGGCTTCATCGAGACCGACATGACGTCGTCGATCCCGTTCGCCACCCGCGAGGTGGCCCGCCGGCTCAACTCGCTGCAGCAGGGCGGCCAGCCGGTCGACGTCGCCGAGGCGATCGTCTTCCTCGCCTCGCCCGCGTCCGCCGGGGTCAACGGCCAGGTGCTGCGCGTGTGCGGCCAGAACCTGGTGGGGCGGTGACGGCCGCCGCGCCGGCCACCAGCGCCGGGGAGCCGCTGCGCGTCGAGACGCTGCCGACCCTCCCCGGGCTCGGCGGGCTGTACGCGCGCGGCGCCGCCACGTCCGGCCGCATCGCCGCGGGCCGGGCGATGCCGGGGCTGCCCGTCATCGGGCAGGGCAGGTCCGGCGAGGGGGACGGCGAGGAGCCGCCCCTGACGCTGCCCGGCGTCGCCTACCGCGTCACCGGCGTGCCGACGGCGGACCTCGCCCACCACCTGCACGACTACCAGCGGCTGCTGCACGAGCCGGTCACCGACGTGCTGCCCGCGGGCTACCTGCACGTGCTCGCGTTCCCGCTGGCGACGGCGGTCATGGTGCGCGGCGACTTCCCGCTGCCGCTGCTCGGCATGGTGCACCTCGCGAACGACGTCGTCGTGCGCGGTCCCGTGGTGCTCGGCGACGTGCTCGAGGTGCGGGCGTGGGCCGAGAACCTGCGCCCGCACAAGCGCGGCGTCCAGGTGGACCTCGTCGCCGAGGTGCGCCGGCAGGACGAGACGGCCGGCGCGCCCGTGTGGCGCGGCGTGTCGACCTACCTCGCCAAGGGGTTCCACCTGCCGTGGACCGCGGAGGCGGACGCCTCCGACGCCGCGACGGACGAGCCCGAGGACGGCGAGGAGCGCGCGCCCGCCGGCACGTGGACGCCCCCGCTGCCGACCGGCCGCTGGGCGCTCGGGCCGGGCACCGGCCGCGCGTACGGCGCGGTCTCCGGCGACCGGAACCCGATCCACCTGTCGGCCCTGTCCGCCAAGGCGTTCGGGTTCCCCCGCGCCATCGCGCACGGCATGTACACCGCGGCCCGCGCGCTGGCCGACGTCGGGAACGCCCGCGGAGACGCGTACCGGTGGACGGTCGAGTTCGCCTCGCCGGTGCTGCTGCCGGGCACCGTCGACGTCGCCGTGACGCCAGAGCCCGGGACCCCCGGCTTCGCGTACGTCGGCTGGAACGGCGGCCGCGGCCGCCAGCACTTCCGCGGCACCGTCACCCCGCTCTGACCGGGCTCCGCCCGCCTGCCGAACAGGCAGTTGACACCGTTATCGCACCCGAGAGCGCGCGATAACGGTGTCAAC
>NZ_JBHWYY010000122.1:0-6810 GCF_042728595.1 Isoptericola sp. NPDC060185
CGTCCGCGGAGGAAGGCTCCGCGGACGCCCGCCCCTCGGGGTCGGTCGGTGGCGGCGGTCGTTAGCCGCCGTAGCGGAGCTCGACGCGCCGGTTCTGCGCGCGGGCGTCGGCCACCGACTGGGCGTCGCCGGTCTCGGGGGCCTTGAGCCGCGTCTCGCCGTACCCGTGCACCTGGAGCTTCAGGTCGCCGCGCGAGGCCTTGATCGCGCCGGCGACGGCCTTCGCCCGCTGCTCCGACAGCTTCTGGTTGAACGCGTCGGTGTCGACGGAGTCGGTGTGGCCGTCGACGGACACGGTCGCGCCGTCGGGCACGTCCTCGACGAGGTCCGCGACCTTCGCCTTCGCGGCCTTCGACAGCGTGGACTCGCTGGGGTCGAACAGGATGTCGGACGAGAGCGTCACGACGGTCTCGTCGCCGTCCGTCGTCGTGTCGTCGACGGAGAGCACCGAGCCCTCGATCACGTACTCCGTGACCGACCTGACGATGTTCTCCTGAGACGGCTCGCCCAGGTCGAGGGCGCCGACGGCGGGCCAGGCGTACCCACCGGCCGGGTCGTCGGTCGCAGCGGTGGCGGACGGGGCGGCCGCCGCGGCGGCGCCGAGGCCCACGAGGGCGATCGCGGCCGTGGCGAGCACGCGCCGGGGGTGTCGGGTGCGCAGGTGGGGTCGCATCGGCTCAGTCCTCGAAGGTCAGCGGGACGTCCTCGAACACCGGCATCGACTCGGCCAGCTTGACGTCGACGGTGGTGATGTCGTCCTCGGGCGCCGCGAAGAACGCCTGGTAGCCGACGGACTGGCCGGGCAGGGCGGTGGTGAAGACGGGGTCGGACCGGAACCACCGGCCGCCCCCGTCGGCCTCGACCACGCGGTACTCCTTGAGGTTCTCCCGGTCGATGAGGGTCAGGGACGGGGCCTCCCCGGTGGCGTCGTAGAACGACGCGGGCCGGCCACCGTCGTCGAACTCGGGCGTCATGACGAGCCGCAGCTCCGTCGTGGGGCCGGAGACCACGATGGACTCGACGCCGATGCGGACCTTCTTGTCCTCGGTGCCCGGGACGGTGAACGTCGCGTCGGCGATCACGTCGTCCGGGTCGGGGAAGTCGACGCCCGGCGTGCCCGAGTCCTCGCCCGCCCCCTCGTTCGAGCCCTGGTCCTCGCCGTCCGCGGCGGGCGACGTCGTCGCCTCGTCCGTGACCGTCGGGGTGGGGGCCGCGTCGTCGAACCCGGCCGCGTCGCCCGGGGAGCAGGCGGCGAGGGCGAGCAGGCTCACGACGGCCAGCGGGGCCAGTCGCGCGGGAGAGATTCGCATGATCATGTCCTGTCGGTGAGTGGATCGGGACGTGCCTGTCATGGAGTGCTGGAGTGCTGGAGTGCTGGAGTGCTGGTCGCTGCTGGTCACTGGGAGTGCCGGTCGCCGGGCCGGATACATGCCGGGGGCATCCGGCGCGGGACCCGTTCAGTCGTCGTCCTCGCCGAAGTGGGCGACGTGGGCGTGACGGTGGTGGGCGACGTACAGCCGCAGCTCGATGTCGCGGCCGTCGGTCATCGCGCCGAGCACGCGGTCGATGCGGTCCGACTCGCGGGCCGCGGCCCGGACGACGACGGCGGCGTGGTCCTTCGTGTCCGCGCCCGACCAGGTGCCGCGCTCGGCGAGCGCACGCTCCGTGGCGGCGACGCCGGACGCGAGGTCGGTGCCGGTGAGCCGCTCCACCTGCGTGCGGTCGAGGGTGATGACGGTCTTGTAGCCGTCGGAGTGGCGCACGGTGTACGCCGAGGCGTCCTTCGCGCGGGGCTGCGGCGAGGCCTCCTGCGACCCCGTCGTGACCCGCGCCTCGGCGCCGGTCGCCGGGACACCCGCGTCGTCGAACCCGGCGTCGGGGCCCGGTGCCGCGCACGCCCCCAGGGCGAGCAGGCCGGCGAGGGCGATCGGCGGGAGTCGGCGGGGAAGGTGTCGCATGGTGTGGTCTCTCCTGTCGCTGGGGTCAGCGGGATCGCTGCTGACACCCGTGAGTCGGAGGCGACGGCCGAAAGGTTGCACGCGGACGCGGATTCTTCTCCTGCCGGGTTCCCGCGTCACGGTCCGCCGGCGACCTCGAGGAGGTGGACGGCGGTGATCGGCGTCCCGTCGGGGGCGCGGGCGTCCAGCACGACCTTCGCGGAGCCGGCCCGGTTCGCGGTGAGCCTCACGGTCTCCTCGTCCGTCGCGTAGGCGCCGTTGGGGAGCGTCCACACCCAGTGCTCCGCGCCCTCGACGTCGGCCGTGAGCGTCACCGGCGTGCCGACCGTCGCCGTCGACGGCCCGGAGATCGCGACGCTCGCCCCGCCCGCGGCTGACGGCGGGTGGTCGCGCAGCCAGGCCGTGCCGCCCGCGCCGACGCCCAGGCCCACGGCGGTGCCCACGACGGCGGCGACGACGACGCGCGCCGGGCGACGGCGCCCGCGGCCCGTGGCCGTCCCCGACGTCGGCTCCGCGCCGTGCGCCGGGTCGAGCGCCCGCTCGACGTCGGCCAGCCAGGCGGCGGCGTCCGGGTGCCGCCGGGCGGGGGAGTCGGCGAGGCTGCGCCCCAGCGCGGTGGTCAGGGCGCGCGGCAGGTCGGCACCCTCGGTGAGCCAGGTGATCAGCGCGGACATCGCCCACAGGTCGGCGCGGGTGTCGACGGTGCCGGGGCCGCCCTGCTCGGGCGGCCGGAAGCCCTCCGTGCCGCCCGCGACCGTCAGCCCGGAGCTGCGCGCCAGGTCCTTGCACATGCCGAGGTCGGCCACGACGAGCCGTTCGTCGGCCCGCACGACGGACGTCGCCGCCCCGTCGGCGGGGCCGTCCGGGCTGGTGCGCAGCAGCACGTTGCCGGGGCTGAGGTCGCGGTGCACGAGCTGCGCGGCGTGCACGGCCTCGACCGCCGCCGCGAGCCCGCGCGCGACGGCCAGCACGTCGGCCGGCGACGCGGTCCAGCCCTCGGCGCGCAGCGCGTCGACGCGCTGCGCCAGCGTGCCGCGGTCGGCGTGCTCCAGCACCAGGTACGGCTGCTGCCGGTCGCTCTCGCCGATGTCGTGCACGGCCACGACGTGCGGGCTCGCGACCCGCCGCAGCGCGCGCCCCTCGGCGATGAACCGCTCGCGGATCTCCGGGTTGAGGCTGTGGTTCTCCGCGAGCACCTTGACCACGACGACGTCGTCGAGCCGCTCGTCGACGGCGCGGTGCACGGTGGCGAACGACCCCGCGCCGATCACCTCGCCCACGCGGTAGCGGCCGAGGTGCCGGTCGCCGGTCGGCCCGGCCATCAGGGCACGCCCCCGAGCGCCGCCGCCACGAGGGCGCGGCCCCGGGAGATCTGCGACTTCACGGCGGGGACGCTGCGCCCGAGCCGCTCGGCCACGTCGGCGTACGGCAGGCCCTCGATGTCCCGCAGCGTGACGGGCTCGCGGTAGAGCTCGGGCAGGGCGGCGAGCGCGTCGCGCACCGTGGCGCGGGTGGCCAGCAGCGAGCTCATCCGCTCGGAGGGGCCGACGTCGTCGTCCGGCAGGGTCGTCGTGGCCCGTTGGCGGCGCAGGTGGTCCACCACCCGGTGGCGGACGATGCCGTGCACCCACGTCGTGACGCGCGACCCGCCCGCGAACGACCGGATGGACGTGGCCACGGAGATGAGCACGTCCTGGCTGACGTCGTCGACGGCCGTCTCGTCGAGCAGCGAGCTGCGCACGAACCGCTGCACGACGCCCGACTCGTCCAGCTGCTCCACCAGCAGCTCCGTGGCGAGCGCGGAGCCGGCGGCGGCGCGGTGGCCGAGCAGGTCGAGCGCGTCGGCCGCGGCGTCGCCCGTCGTCGACCGGGCTGCGTCACGGGCTGCGTTACGGGCCGCGTAGGCGTCTCCGGCGTCGACGGCACGACCGAGCCGGTCGAGCGGGCCGTCCGCGGGCGCGCCGGAGGCGGGAACGGTGCGGTCGGGCATGCGGCCACCTTCTCACGCGACCGCATCGTGAGAAGGGCGGCCCCTCCGCTTGACCGTGTCCTGGAGCGCACGCACCATGGGCGGCAGGTCATGAGTGCCAGCGCGAAGCCCCGGCTCGCTGGCCGGCAACCCTCCTCTCGCGGCGGGGTGCCCCGGGTGACGACCTGGCCCCGCGTCGTCCGGCGCGCGGGCAAGCGCGGGGAGTCACCTCCCCGGCACCACCGAGGAGGACCACGCATGACCACTCTCGCCACCGCGCCCGCCCCGGCGCCCATCGCCCCGCCCGTGCACGACGTCGCGCCCGTCCTGCCCGTCGTGGGCGCGGACACGCTCGTCCCGCTCGTGGACGGCCGCCGGGTGCCGTACGCCAACCTCGACGTCGCGGCGTCGGCCCCGGCCCTGCAGGCCGTCGCCGACCGCGTGAACCGCGTCCTGCCGCTGTACGCCAGCGTGCACCGCGGCGCCGGCTACCTGTCGCAGGTCTCCACGGCGCTCTACGAGACCGCCCGTCGCACGATCGGCGCGTTCGTCGGCGCCCGCGACGACGACCTCACGATCGTCACCCGCAACACCACGGACTCGCTCAACCTGCTCGCGGGCTGCGTGCCCGCCGACCCGGTGACGGGCGAGCCCGGCCGCGTCCTCGTGCTCGACATCGAGCACCACGCCAACCTGCTGCCCTGGCAGCGCGTCACGGACGCCACCGTCGTGACGGGCGGGCCGTCCGTGGCCGCCACGCTCGCGGAGATCGAGGAGGAGCTGTCCGCCGGGGTGGCCACCGGCCGCCCGTACGCGCTCCTCGCCCTCACCGGCGCGTCCAACGTCACGGGCGAGGCGCTGCCGGTGGCCGACGTCGTCGCCGCGGCCCACGGGGCGGGTGCGCGGGTCGTGCTCGACGGCGCGCAGCTGGTGCCGCACCGCCGCTTCTCCCTCGCGGACACCGGCGTCGACTACGTCGCCTTCTCCGGGCACAAGACGTACGCCCCGTTCGGCGCGGGCGCCCTGGTCGGGCGGCGCGACTGGCTCGACGCCGGCACGCCCTACCTCGCGGGCGGCGGCGCCGTGCGGCGCGTGCGCACCACGAGCACCGACTGGCACGAGGGCCCCGCCCGGCACGAGGCCGGCTCGCCCAACGTCGTCGGCGCCGTGGCGCTCGCGGCCGCGTGCGAGGAGCTCGCCGCGCTGGACGCGGTGGCGGCCGTCGAGCACGAGGACGCCCTGCGCCGTCGGCTCGTGGAGGGGCTGGGCGCCGTCGACCGCGTCGAGGTCGTGCACGTGTGGGACGACGCCGTCGACCCGGTGGGCGTGGTGACGTTCACCGTCACGGGCTACGACCCGGGCCTGGTCGCCGCGTACCTGTCGGCCGAGCACGGCATCGGCGTGCGCGACGGACGGTTCTGCGCGCACCCGCTGCTCGGGCGGCTCGGGTTCGACGCCGGCGCCGTGCGCGCGTCGGTGGGCCTGGGCACCGCGGGCGAGGAGGTCGAGCGGCTCGTCGCCGCCGTCGGCGCGCTCGTCACCGAGGGCCCGCAGGCGCAGTACGACGTGGTGGACGGTCTGTGGGTCGTGGTCGACGACCCGCGGCCCGTGCCCGACGGCTCCGGTCTCGAGGGGCTGCTCGCCACCGCCGCGCTCGGCGCGGACGAGGCGTTCGGCTGCCTGCCCGACGAGCTCTGACGGGTCCCCCCGGCGCCAGGCCGGGGCCCGGGGACGACGACGGGGTGCCACCGTGCAGGTGGCACCCCGTCGCCCGCAGTCGGTCAGCCCTTGAACGCGTCCTTCGCGTCGTCCCCCGCCTGCTTGAGGTTCGCACTGGCCTGCTGGGCCTTGCCCTCGGCCTCTTTCTTCTCGTCGTCGGTGAGCTTGCCCGCTGCTTCCTTGACCTTGCCCTCGGCCTCCTCGGCGAGGTGCTTGGCCTTGTCTCCCAGTCCCATCGGGGCTCCTTCCGTCGGACGAACGACCTCGGGAATCGAACGTAGGCGGGTGCGGGTGTGCTCGCACGCGGGCGTCTCAGGGTGTGGTCCGGGTCGTCACGCGACCGCGAACGTCACGCAGAGCGCGGCGACGGTGAGGTCCAGGCCGACGCACCACACGGCGAGCGACCGGTGCACGACGACGTCCCGGCGGTAGTGGACCAGGTCCCAGGCGACGTGCGCGGCGAGGGCCAGGGCGGCGACGACGAGCCCGACGCGCGGCGGCATCGCGACCGCGGCGACGGCGACGCCGTAGTAGGCGACCATCGCGAACCCCTGCGCGAGGGTGGTCGGGCGGCGGCGGGCGAGCCCGTAGACCAGGAGGGCCAGCCCGACGACGCCGAACGACGCCCAGCGCGGCACGCCGGCGTACTCGAGGAACGGCAGGACGCTGGCCACCGGCACCATCGCCCAGCCCGCCCAGCGACGGCCGGTGGCGGCGGCCGCGAGGTAGCAGACGGCGGCCACGCCGACGGCGGTGGCCGGCACGGCGGCGGTGGTGGTCTCGGCGGGGGAGCCGCCGGCCGCGTCCCCCTCGGCGCCCAGGCCGAGGACGATGCCCAGGCCGGAGACGATCCCCACCGCGACCCACAAGGCGTTGACCCACCAGCGGGTGCGTGCGGGTGTCCCGCGGGCGTCGCGGCCGGTGGTCGTGCCGGGTCGTGCTACTTGCGGTGCTGCCTCGAACGGTGCTGCCTCGGAGTCCGACATGGCGTTCACTCCCTTGTGTACCCCAGAGGGGTATATACCCCTCTGGGGTACCGTACCGCGGTCCGTCCGCCAGGGGAACCCCCCGCCGCCAGGACGTTGTGGGTGGGGGGGGGGGGGGGGCGAAGGCCGGGTGAGGGGGGCCCGCGGCCCCCCCCCCCACCCCCCCGCGGGGGCGCCC
>NZ_JBHWYY010000123.1:0-6241 GCF_042728595.1 Isoptericola sp. NPDC060185
GCGGCGATTGCCGTCCGGCCCTTCGTCTGCGCGGCTCAGGAACCCGTCGAGGCGGGAGCCTGACGCTGACGAGTCAGCGCTCGTCGTTCCAGGCGTTGTATCGGTTGTCGTACTCGTCGTCGTCGGGGGAGGAACGGTCCTCCGTGGCGACATCGGTGCGACTGCCCTCGCTGCCCTTGAGCTCTCGCTCGAGCGCGTGGTAGTTCGTCTCGGGGCTGTAGTACTTCAGCTCGCGAGCGACCTTAGTCTGCTTTGCCTTCTGACGGCCGCGGCCCATGGCTGAGACCCCCTCAACGTAGGAGCGGGGCTTGCGCCGTCCGTGACGGCGGCCCCGTGCGTAAGTAGTCTGTTCAGATCCCAACGGTACATGCTCGCGCGCCATTCCCTCCACTCCGCGACACGTGCCGTGCGCATCAGTGGACGTCGGAGCGGGTGATCTCGCGCCGATGGTGTCTCAGGTCACGAGACCGGACGGTGCACGTTCCGGTCGTTCCCGGGCCCCGCAGCAGGAAGAACGGGACGCACGGCGCGTCTCGGACCAGTCCAGGACGATCCGGACGATTTCATCCGGCTCCCAAGTCGCCTCAATCCCGCTTTCTGCACACAATGGATGAGCGAGACCGTGTCCGCACACCGGGCGCCGCCCGGGCCGGTCGCGCACCAGGAGGTGCAGGGGATGTCGCTCCACGGAGACTCCGAGGTTCTGCTGACGCCTGCCGAGGTGGCCAGCCTCTTCCGCGTCGATCCCAAGACCGTGACCCGCTGGGCGAAGGCGGGGAAGCTCTCGTCGATCCGCACCCTCGGTGGGCACCGTCGCTACAAGGAGTCGGAGGTGCGGGCGCTCCTCGGCGCCGCCTCCGAGGAGGCGACGCCGGACAAGTAGCGCCGGCCCGGAGCCCGGGCCGCGAAGGGCCGCTCAGCGGCGCCGGGCGCGCACGACGACGATCACGACCAGCGCGAGGCCCGCGGCGGCCGCCCCGAGCAGCACCTGGGCGTTGCGCCGGCGCCGGGGCTCGCCGTCGGGCAGGCCGCCGCCCGTCACGAACGCGCCGGCGTCGGACGCCGCCCGCTTGGTGGCCCGGGCGAGCTGGTTCGCCTGGTAGGCGGGGGAGAGGCGGGTCGCGAGCTGGTCGAGGGTCTCGGTCAGCTCCGCGCGGGTGCGGGCGACCTCGTCCTCGAGCTCCCGGGTGGTAGGCGCCGGGGCCCTGTTCTCGGGCGTCGTGGACTCGGTCACCGGCGCACCCCCTTCTTCAGCGTCTCGACGTCTTCCTTCACCCGGTCGATCGTCTCGGGCCGGCGGGCGGCCTTCTTGAGCTGGCCGACGGCGATCGCGACGGCGATGCCCGCCACGATCAGCATCGCGACGCCGACCGTCAGGGCCGAGAGCCACAGCGGCCACGCCGTGGCGAGGCCGGTGATCCCCGCCCAGATGAGCACTCCCACCGCGTACAGCACGATGACGAGGGCGACGACGACGAGGCCGACCCCGATGCCGGACCGCTTGGCCTTCTCCGCCAGCTCGGCCTTGGCGAGCGCCACCTCGGCGCGCACGAGCCGGGTGGTCTGTTCCGACAGCTGCTCCACGAGCCGCCCCATGGAGGGCGGCTGCTCGGCGGGCGGCGTGCGTCCGTCGTCCCAGTCCGTCATCGACTGCTCCGATCCTGCGTGAGGTGATCGTCCGTGCGGTCCCACTCAACCCGTCCCCGCTGGTCCAGGCAATTCGACCGGCGATATCGAGGGGGTGAGGCTGCCGGTTCCGCACCGGCCGGGAACGACGAAACCCCCGCGCCCTGAGGCACGGGGGTTTCGGTGGTGGCTCCGACCGGCGTCGATCCGGTGACCTTTCGATTTTCAGTCGAACGCTCTACCAACTGAGCTACAGAGCCTGGACACGAACGCCCGGGCGCCGTTTCCGACGAACCGGGCGCATCATGCGCGACCCTGACGGGACTTGAACCCGCGACCTCCGCCGTGACAGGGCGGCGCGCTAACCAACTGCGCTACAGGGCCATGGCGAGGAGGATTCTCCGCGCCTGGAAGCTCGTTTCGAGCCGAGAAGAAGCGTACCCCATGGTCGGCGGGATCTTGAAATCGGATCCTGACCAGCAAGAACGCCCCGTTTCGCGGGTTTCCGGCCAGGCCGGTGTCCCGCTGACGTACCCCCAACGGGATTCGAACCCGTGCTACCGCCGTGAAAGGGCGGGGTCCTAGGCCGCTAGACGATGGGGGCTGGACCGGGCAAGCATACCCAGGCGTCGGCCGGGCCCACGCGCGCGGTGGGCGAGGATGGGCCCGTGGTGGAGATGACGCGCGAGGAGTTCGAGGACGCCGTCCGGGACGGCCTCGATGAGGTGCCGGCCGACCTGGCGGCCATGATGGACAACGTCGTCGTCCTGGTCGAGGACGACGCCCCCGCCGACGACCCGGAGCTGCTCGGGCTGTACGAGGGGGTGCCGCTGACCGAGCGCGACCTGCACTGGGCGGCCGGGTCGCTGCCCGACCGCATCACGATCTACCGGAACCCGACCCTCGCCATCTGCGACACGCGCGAGGACGTGGTGGAGGAGGTCGCGATCACGGTGGTGCACGAGATCGCGCACCACTTCGGGATCGACGACGAGCGGCTGCACGCGCTCGGCTGGGACTGAGCGGGCGGGCAGAGCGGGCGGGCAGAGCGGACGCGGTCGGACCCTGGGTCAGAGCGGGCTGTACTCCCAGTGCCACGCCTCGGGCTTGCGGCCGTCGGGCTGGGCCCAGGCGGGGTTGTGCCAGCCGAACTTGCCGGCGTTGGCGACCAGCCACTGGTGCTCGGCGCTGGTGTACTGCTGGACGCCGCCGTTGAGGTCGACCGCGATGCCCCAGCCGTGGTCCGAGTACCCCGGCACGGCGGCGAAGTAGCCGCGGCTCGCCTTGACGGAGACCTGCGACTCGTAGGAGCGGTAGGAGTCGCGGACCTTCAGGTGCGTGCCGAAGCGGGCCTGGTACGCGGCGTCGAGCCGCTCGAGCTGCTCCGCCGCGTCGGCGCGGAGCGTCTCGCCCTTCGCGAACGACAGCTCGGCGAGGTCCGCGGAGGCGATGCGACCGTTCTCGTACCCGGCGGTGTCGTCCGCGTGCTTCTTGAGCGCGGGTGCCGCCTTCTTCGCCGCGGCGGCCTGCGCGTCGAGGATCTCGGCCGGGGTGGCCGGCGCGGGCTCGATGCTGACGGCGCTCGGGTCGGCCTGGTCGACCAGGTCGGTGAGCGCCTCGGTCGCCTTGGCCACGTCGGCCGCGTCCGTGTCGCGGACCTCGAGCGAGGCCCGTTCACCGGCGCGCGAGGCCGCCTCGGCACCGGAACGGTCGGCGACGAGGGCGCGCAGGCGCTGCGCGCTCCTGGCCACGGAGCGGCGCTCGGCGCGGGGGATGCCGCGCGTCTCGGTCGTCACCTGGTCGGCGCGGGCCAGCGCGGCCTGGGCGGCCGACAGCGCGTCGTCGCCGCCGGCGGCGGGCCTCGCGCGCCGGGAGCCGTCGTCGGCGTCCTTCGCCGTCGTGGCGGCAGTGGTCGCTGCGGCACCCACGGCGCCGGACGTTGCGGCGGGTGCCCCGGCGAGGGTGGGGCGCGTGATCGTCGCGGCGCCGGAGGTGGGCTCGATGCCGAAGGTGCCGGTGCCGATGGTGCCGACCGACGCCGCCGCGGGCGCGCTCTGCGCCTCGGTGGGGGTCTCGGCGGACGCCTGGGCGATGCCGGTCGTGATGCCGGTCGTGACGCCGGTCGACAGGGCCATCACGGCGAGGGCGACGGGCACGCCGGCGCGCACCGCACGACGGCGCCGCTTGCGCGGGGCGTCGGTGCGGTCGGTGGGCTCGGCCCGTCGCGGGCGGTCGGGGTGGTGGATGTCGCGGCGCCGGGGGTGCTGCGCGGGCGCGTCGTCCTGCGGGTCGTGCTGGTTCACGTGTGGGGTCCTCGGGGTCGGGGCTCATCCCATCGTGGGGGCGGCCGCCGGGTGCCCCCGACGATTTGGTTGACCAATCAACAGAAGTCCCGTGCGGACCGGGCGGACGCGATGTGAAGACCGGGACATCCCGGGGCGATCGGCCTCGCGGCGTCCGGGCGATCCGGATGCTGGGACGCGGCGTCCCGTGCGGGCGCCCGCACCGCCCGGCGTCGGGTGGCGCGGCTCAGGATGCTCCGATGAGCTCCGCACCCGTGACCGTCGCGATCCACCGCGCCGTCAGCCCCGACCGTGTCCCCGAGGTCACCGCGTGGGTGCAGTCCGGCGTCCGCCTCGCCAACCGGTGGGACGGCTTCCTCGGTTC
This sequence comes from Isoptericola sp. NPDC060185, assembly GCF_042728595.1. Lineage (NCBI taxonomy): Bacteria > Bacillati > Actinomycetota > Actinomycetes > Micrococcales > Promicromonosporaceae > Isoptericola > Isoptericola sp. NPDC060185. Next base: position 4,294 of record NZ_JBHWYY010000123.1, read on the forward strand.
CGGCTGGATCCGCGCCTCCGAGGGGGCGGCCGACTGGATCATGCTCTACCGCTTCGCCGACGCGGCGCGGCTCGACGCCTGGGAGGGGTCGGACGAGCGGCGCCGCTGGCTCGCCGCCGGGGAGGGCCTGGTCGAGGAGCGCCGGGTGGAGAAGCGGACCGGGATCGAGGGCTGGTTCGACCCGCCGCTGCGTCAGGACGAGCCCGCCGGCCCGCCGCTCCTGTCGGCCCCGCCGCGCTGGAAGCAGTCCGTGGCGATCTGGCTGGGCTTCTTCCCGGTGAACCTCGCGTTCACCGCGCTGGTGGGCTGGCTCGTGCCGTCCTTCGCGGACCTGAACGTGGTGCTGCGGGTGCTCGTGTCGACCCTCGTGCTTACCCCGATCATGTCCCTGTGGGTGCTGCCGTGGGTCACCGGCCGGCTCTCCGGCTGGCTGCACGCGCCGCGCAGCTGAGGCGCGGGCGTCAGCGGCGCGCCGGGACGGCCGCCTCGTCGAGCCAGCCGCGCAGCGCCGCGGGGCGGTCGGTGATGATGCCGTCGACGCCGGCCCGCAGCAGCGTTTCCCACGTGGCCTCGTCGTTGGCGGTCCAGCCGAACACCCGCCGGCCCGCGGCGTGGGCGGCGAGGACGAGGGCCGGGTCGCCCGCGAGGAGCTCGGCCCCCGGGCTGACCGCGGCGGCGTCGAGCTCGTCGAGGAGCTCTGCCAGGTCGGCGCGCGGGTGCTCGACGAGCAGCGACCGCGGCACCTGCGGCGCGACGTCTCGCAAGGCGGCGACCGTCGTGGGGGCGAAGCCCTGCACCACGAGGCGGTCGCGCAGGCCGGACTCCGCGACCACGCGCATGGTCGCGGCCACGTCCTCGGGCGTCCAGACGCCCTTGTACTCGCAGAGGACGTCGAGACCTGGCCGCGCCGCGACCAGGTCGAGCACCTCCGCCAGCGTCGGGATCCGCTGCCCGGCGAACTCCGGCGCGAACCAGGAGCCCGCGTCGAGCGCCTGCAGCTGAGCGACGGTGAGGCCGCGCACCTCGCCCGAGCCGTCGGTCGTGGCGTCGACGGTGCCGTCGTGGATCACGACCGGCACGCCGTCGGCGCTGAGGTGGACGTCGATCTCGATCATCCCCGCCCCGGCGTCGTCCGCCGCGGCGAACGCGGCGAGGGTGTTCTGCGGGGCGTCCGCCGAGGCACCGCGGTGGGCGACGACGACGAGGTCCTGGGCGCGGACGGGCACGGTGCTCCTTCGGACGGTGCTGACGGGTGGGCCCCGTGGGGATCGAACCCACAACCCGCGGATTAAAAGTCCGCTGCTCTGCCGATTGAGCTAGAGGCCCGCCGCCGTCCGCCCGAGGGCTGGTCGCCGGCTGCGGACAGCGTACGCGGGAGCGGCTGCGGGTCGTGCCGTCGGCGACCTCGAAGGTCACGATCAGGTCACGGAGGGCAACCTATCCGCGGCGCGAGCACCCTGTCACGCGAGGTCTCACCCATCGGGAGATCTCGTCCCGATCGCGTCTCATCGTTGCGCCGAGCACCCCGACCCTGTTTCGGTGGACGAGTTCGCCAGGACCGACGAGAGGAGCTCCCATGCTCACCGTGACCGACAACGCCCGTACCGCCGTCGAGGACCTCGCCCAGCAGGCGGGGGTGCCCGACGAGGGTGGCCTGCGGATCGCGCAGTCTGCCGGGCAGCCCGGCAACTTCGAGCTCGCGCTCGTCCCTGCGCCGCAGCCCGACGACCAGGTGGTCGACGAGGAGGGTGCCACGCACGTCTTCGTCGAGGCGCAGGCCGCCCCGGCCCTCGACACCCTCACGCTCGACACCGACCCGGCGGCGCAGGGCCCGGGGTTCGTGCTCACGCCGCAGGGGTGACCCCAGGACGGGACCTCCGCACCGTCGGATGACGGCGAGGCGACACCGTCCGACGACGACGGCCGGGCACGAGGGACGACCTCGTGC